>JAGQJP010000512.1 GCA_020430585.1 Myxococcales bacterium
AGCGTGATGGGAAACATAGGCACGCGTTCCGTCGGCGCTGATGACGACGTCAAAGGGGGAGAGGCCGACACCGATCTTGTACATCAGTTGATTCGACTCGATGTCGACGACCCCGAGCGCGTTCTCGACCGATAGGCAGACGAAGAGGCGGCGCCGGGCGCCATCGAGACGCAGCCCGATCGGCCCCGAGCCCACGTCGATTCGCTGCAACGTCCCACGCTGGCGTTCGACGCGCCAGAGGGCGCGGGGCTCGGCGCTGACGACGTAGAGACGCTCGGGATCGTGGGCGGTGGCGACGAGCAACGGCTTGCCCTGGGGCAAAGGGATCTGGCGCTGCAAGCGGAGGCTGGCGGGGTCGAGCGGGGCGACCTTGCCCCCTGAACATCCGGCGGAGCTCGCACACCACGCGAAGGCGAAGAGCGGTACGAGAATTGTCGAGATCGATCGCCTCATCATCCTCACAGAAGATACTTCATCATCAGCGACGCCAAGCCGAGGAAGATGAAGAACCCGAATGCGTCGGTGACTGCGGTGACCAGCACACCGGAGCCGAGGGCCGGATCGACGCCGAGAGCGCGCAAAACGAGCGGGACCGATGCCCCCATCATCCCGGCGATCAGCATGTTCGCTGCCATCGCAAGGAAAATCACTACGCCGAGCATGAAATTCCCTTTCCAGAGGAAGGCCATCACACCCGTGAGCAACCCTGCCGTCAGCCCGATCAACAGTCCGACGGAGATCTGTTTGACGATCGCGCGCCAGGCGCTACTGGCGTCGAGCTCGTTGAGGGCGAGCCCGCGTGTGACCACGATCAGCGTCTGGGAGCCGACGTTTCCTCCCATGCCGGCGACGATCGGCATCATCGTCGCCAGCGCGACGAGCTTGTCGATCGTCGCCTCGAAGAGCCCGACGACCCAGGCCGCGGTGAAGGCCGTGCAGAGGTTGAGCATCGTCCAGGGAATGCGTTTCAGGAACGAGCGATGGATCGGCGAGAAGACGCGGTCCCCTTCGGAGAGACCGGCCATCTTGTACATGTCCTCGGTCGCCTCCTCCTGGATCACGTCGATCGCGTCGTCGACGGTGATGATGCCCAACAGGCGCTTGTCGGCGTCGACGACGGGAACCGAGAGCAGGTCGTGCTTGGCGATCAGGTTCGTCGCCACTTCCTGATCGTCGAGGGCGCCAATCGTCACCAAGTCGCGCTCGATCAAGTCGCCCAATCGCGCGTCTTCGGCGGCGGTGATCAGGCGTCGCAACGAGAGGACGCCTTCGAGCCGGCCGTCGCGGTCGACGACGTAGAGGTAGAAGATCGATTCATGTTCGCCGCTGCGCTCCCGCACGACCTCGATCGCCCGCGCGACGGTGTCGTCGGCGGCGAGGGCGATATAGCGCGTGGTCATCACGCTGCCCGCGCTCTGATCGGGGTAGGCCAACAGCCGCTTGATCTCGAATCGTGCGTCCGACGGTAGGCTACCGAGCACGTCGCGGCGACGGTCGTCGTCGAGCGTGTTGACGAGCAACGCCGCGTCGTCTGGTTCGAGGTGAGCGATCAACTCGGCCAGCTGCGCGTTCTTCACGTGCTCGAGGACGTTGCCCAGAACCTCGATGGGTAGGTCCAGGAGGGCGTTCGCCGCGCGCTTGTCCGAGAGCATCGCGGCGACGAGAGTCTTCATCTGAAATGGGGTCAACGCAGCGTAGAGCTCGACGATCTCCGTCGGATTGACTCGACCAAGTATTTTCGCCACTTTCCGCACCGAACCCGCGTTCAGCAGCTTCTTGAGAACCTTGCTCGAGACGGTATCGACCATCGTCGTTGACCACGTATACTGGGCTGGAGTCCAGCTTTGGAAGTACCATATCGACCCCACGGAAACAAGCGGTCGTTTTTTTGACCGCGCGACCGAACAGTGCTAGCGTCGAGACGCCGAACGAGGTGGGCCGATCGATGAAACGAATCGCGTTTTCCCTACTGTTGTTGAGCACGGCACTGTTTCAGTGCGCCTTTCTGGACAGCTGTGCCCCCAAAGACACGACCGCGCAAACCGACGACGTCGTCGACCCCGACGGTGTGGACGCCGAGACGGCGCCGACCGATCCGTGCCAGCTCGCCGTCGAGCAGGGCGGAGAGCGCTCGGGCTGTTACCAGGTGGCGCTGAGCTTCACCTTCGACGAATGCGGAGGGCTACTCGGCAACCCGACCTTCGCGACCACCGCACAGATCTGGATCCTGATCGACTACGGCAACATGCTCCACGTCACCGAGCAGAGCGGCGTCTCGTACATCCTGCCGGCGACCTCTGGCACGACCTACTCGACTCGCCTCGACGCGATGATCGGCCCTTCCTATCGCGGAACCTACGGGATCCAACTGTTGACGGGAAATCGGCTGACCGGCTGGTTGTCTCAAGGGTCGCCGTGTGTGCGAGAGGGGTCACTCGAGGGTCAACGCTTCGCCCCTTAGCGACTAGTAGCTCATCGTCCAACGGATCGAGACACCGTCGCTGGCGATCAGCGGCTCGATCCGCATCCGCTCCGAGAAGAGCTGCTCTTCGCGCTTCTTCATGTCGCGCCAATCGAGGACGAACAGGACTGCCCCGGTGATCACCGCAGCGCCACCGACCCCGAAGAGGATATTTGCCACCAGCGCCTTCTTCCGTGCCTTCGACCGCAGCGAGTCGAGCTTCGCACGATTGGCGTCGGCGCCGGTCTTGTCGAAGCTGTTCGCCCGATCCTGATCGCCCTTGGCGAGCAAGCTGAAGGTCATTCCGGTGAGCAACGCCGCCACGCCGACGGAGGTCGTCGTCCAAGCCCATGGCCAGTACACCGAGCGCTTGATCTCGATCGGCAAGCGGTCGAGCTTGATCTTCATGTTCTGTGTCTTCTCGCGCTCGACCGTCACCCGTTTGAACACGGGTCGATGATTCTTCTTCTCGACCAGCAGGTAGTGCACGCCGGTCTTGAGACGCAGCGCCGTCGACGGCACCTCGCCGAGCTCGACGCCGTCGAGGATCATCCGCACCTTGCGGCGCCCGACCTTGACCCGCAGATATCCGAGGTGCGGCTTGAGCACGACGCTGAGCCGTCGGCTCTGTTGCTTGGCGATCGTCAGCGTGAGTGACTCGGAGTCGTGGCCCTTGCGATCGATCAAGATGCGGTAGCGCCCCGGCGGGAGGGATCGCGTGAACGGGGTGATCCCGATCACCCCCTTGGAGCGCTGGTCGAGATAGACGTTGGCGCCCACGGGTTGGGTCAAGATCGAGAGACGACCCCAATCGGAGCGGGATTGGTATTGCAGCTTGCGGATCGCCTCCTCGATACCCTTTCGGTCCTTCGCGTTCGGGACGAGCTCGAGGTATCGGCGGTAGTACTTCGCCGCCTCGAGGGAGTCGTTGAGGCGCTCGTAGCACTTGCCGACGTTGTAGATGTATCGCGCGTCGGAGTTGGCGATGTAAGCCGAGCGAAAGGCGTTCGCCGCCTCGACGAACTTTCCTTTGCCGTAGAACACCCGCGCCTCGGCCTCGAGCTTCTTGGCCTTGATCCGGCGAAAATCCTGCATCTCGGCACGCAACGCAGCCACGTTGGACGACGAGGCCACGGCGACAGAGAACAAAACGATGAGCAGCTTGCGCATCAACGCCTCCAGGCTCCAGCTATTTCAAATCATTGGTCGAGAAGCGCGGCCCCTTGTGCTTCTTCGTCTTGCTCGACTTCTTCGCGATTCGGGTCCGACGCTTCTTCTTCTTCGTCTCGGCGACCGGCGGGGGCGCCACCTTCTTGAGCACGATCACGACATCCTTGCTCCGGTCGAACTGTAGCTCGATCGGCTCGCGCTCGTAGCCGTCGAGGGCCAGAACGAGGGCCAACCTCTTCTCTGGCTTGCTCGCTGGCACGTGAAACAGGTGCGGCGTCAGGCCGACCTTCTTCTTCTCGGGGCCGACGAGGATCTGCGCTCCAGCGGGCTTCGAGACCAGCCGTACGGCGAGCTTCGGTGGCACCAGCGGCTTCGGTTTCACGACCGGTGTCGGCGGCGCCTTGACGACGACCGACGGCGCGGGGGTCACGACGTCCGGGTGGGCCGTCGCGAGCGGACGCTGCGGCGTCGTTGGCGGACCAGGCGCCACGTTTTGGGGGCGCTCCCGGTTTTGCACCTGCGACGGCGGCGGAGAGGACGGCTCCGAGCCCTTCTGGCGGCGCGCGACGAAATAGACCGCCACGAGAGAGAGGACGACGAGCGCCGCGATGACCGGCCCGAGCCAGCTCTTGCGTTTCGAGACGGGCTCCCGATCGAAGGTCGCGGTGCGCAGCCGCACGGAGCCGAGCAATCCCCCGCCTGACTTGGCGGTCGAGGCGACGACCTTGCTCGCGTCGGCGGGGTTGACGCGCACCGTCAGTCGCTCGGTACCGAGCTCGAGCATCACGCGCTCGATCTCGAGCTGGAGGTCCTTCGCCGCTGGCCGCGGATCCGGCTCGGGAGAGGTCATCTTCGTCAGAAGCTCGACGAGCGGCGCTGGCAGGACGTTGTCCTGGACGATCGACGAGAGGTCGAGCTCGGGCCGTTCGATCTTGTGCACCATGATCTCGAGGGGCGACATCCCGACGAAGGGAGTCTGGCCGAAGAGCATCTCGTAGAACATGATCCCGATCGAATAGATGTCGGACTTCGGCCCGGTTTTGGCGCCCTTGCTCTGCTCGGGAGACATGTAGACCGGCGTGCCGAGGAGGCTGCCGGTCTTGGTCACCGTCGACGACCCGGTGTCGATCAGCTTCGCGATCCCGAAGTCGAGCACCTTGACCATGCGGCGTTCTTCGACGCTGACGAGCATCACGTTCTCCGGCTTGAGATCGCGATGCACGATACCCTTCTCGTGCGCTTCGGTCAACGAGCCGCAGACCTGATGAATCACCTCGAGGGCCTCGGCAAAGGTCAAAGTCTTCTGCTCTTCGAGCACCGACGAGAGCGACACGCCATCGAGGAACTCCATCGCAATGTAGAGATAGCCTTCGCTCGTCTGGCCGAAGTCGTACGTCGTGATCGAGTTGGGGTGAGAGAGCATCGATGCCGCACGGGCTTCGCGAAAGAAGCGTTGCACGGCGGTGGGATCGCTCGACAAATGCTGCTGCATGATCTTGACGGCGACGGCGCGCTGCATCGAGATCTGCTCGGCACGATAGACCGTGCCCATTCCGCCCTGACCGAGCCGGCGTTCGATCGAGAAACGACCGTCGAGTACCTGGCCAACCATCGGATCGCGATCACCACCGATCGAGACCGTCACCAGCGCAGAGCCGTCAACGTCGCATGTCTCTTGGTCACTGGGATACTCGCGACCGCAGAGCTTGCAAATCCTCATTCCAACTCCGGTGCTGCTCGTGAGCCACCCATTTCACGTGCCCAACTATGATATCATAGCCCGCGTCGGTGGCATGCCGTTTTTCGCATCGAGACGAGCCTCAGGGGGTCACATCGAGGCAAAGGGATCGGCGAGATAGTCATCGATCGTCGCGGCCACTTCGCCGAGCCCCTCCTCCAGCGCTTTCGGCGGTAGACCGAACCCCATACGGATGAAGCCAGGAGCGCGGAAATACTCGCCGGGGACGACCATGATGTAGCGCTTTCGGCGAAGAAAGGTGGCGAACTTCGCGCTGTCGATCCCGCCGAGCTTCACGAACCCGATGACACCGCCACGCGGTGGAACCCAGTCGAGGCGAGGGTCTCGCTCGACGAAGGAGTCGAAGAGCGGCCGAGACTCACGTGCGATCGACTTGGCCCGGACGATGAATTGCTCGCGGGCCAACAGGATGCGCTCGGCGAGGCTCTCGGTGACCCAGGGGTTCATCGCGAGGATGTAGTTGTTGAATTGCAGCGCAGCCTCGACGACCGCTGGCGGAGCGATGGCCCAGCCACAACGAACGCCGGGAAAGCCGAGGGACTTGGTCAGGCTGTTGCAGATGATGAACGAGCCACCGAAGTGGCACGCCGAGTGGTCGTTCGACGCCACGAGCTCGAGATAGACCTCGTCGACCAATACGAGCGCCCTGTGCTCCTCGGCGAGCTGTCCGAGCTCGACCAGCTCGTCGACCGTCAACAGCGCCCCAGAGGGATTGTGGGGATGGGTCAGCACCAGAAGCTTGGCGCCGTGCTCGAATCCGGCGCGGATCGCCGCCAGAGGCAAGGCAAACCCCTCCTCGAAACGCCGCTCGACATACTCGACCGTCGCGCCGAAGTGAGCAGGAATCCGATACAGCGGCTCGTAGACCGGCGTCTCGACCAGCACCCGGTCTCCAGGCTCGATCAACGCGCCGAAGAGCAGATAGTTCACCATCGTCGCGCCGAGGCTCAGCAGCACGCGAGCAGGATCGACGCCGTAGAGCTTGGCGACTCGCTCGCGCAGACGCGGCATCCCGCCAGCGTTGCGGCCCGACAGACCCACCTCGGGCCAGTTGAGACCGAACTCTCGTGTCTCGACGGGGCGAATCCCGCTCTGACAGAAGTTGAAGCGCAGGTCTTGGGGAAGGGTCTGTGCGAAACGAAGATACTCGATCGGTTCCATCGGCCACCTCGGGCGTATGATGCTAGCACGAAGCCCAGGCGCAATCCAGATCCCGCGGGGCTAGAATTGCCATTGCACGCGCCCTGCGCCTGGGGTAGTAGTGAAGGAGATGGGGGCGCGATGCCGGATTTGTTGGCCAAGATCGAGCACGTGACGATCGTGCGAGTCGGTGAGAACGCCGCCCGCAGCGCGAGCTGGTGGACGGTGGAGACCGAGGGACTCGCCCGCGACTTCCGTTGGGATCTGATGGTCTCGTCGGTCCCGACGGCGCTCTGCCAGCCGATCGCAGAGATCTTGAGGCAGATGGCCGAGTTCGTGTTGCGCGGCAACCCCTTCTACCCCGACGACGAGCTCGATCTGGGACTGGCGCGCATCGTACTCCAGCGCGGCAAAGAGCGCGTCCTCGAGCTGAAGGACGCCGCGACGGGCGACGAGGGGAGCAAGAGCTCGTCGGAGAGCGGCGAGTCGGCGGAGTCCTCTTCGACCAAGCCCGCGGTCGACTACCCCTCATCCACGAACGCTGCGACGCTGTTCGCCAAGCTGGCCGACGACGCGGGTTGGCACTACTTCCGGCACGACGCCTTCGAGGAAGCGATCGAGCTCTTTTCGCTGGCCCTCGAGTATCGACCGACGCTCGTCACCTCGGCCAGCGGCTCGGGCTTCGCCAAGGCGCGACTCGGCGACGTCGTCGCGGCGGCCGAGCAGATCGAGCGCGCCGCGGCGTTCGCGCAAAAGCAGAAACACGAAGAGCTCCCGACCTTGCTGTTTCAAGCCGGTTTGCTGCGCCACGAGCTGGCCCTGATCGCCGAGGGAGCCGCCGACCGCGACGAGCTGCGGCACCAGATCAAAGCGGCGATCGAGTTCTACGATCGCTCCGAGAAATGGGAGCCATCGGCGCTGCTCTGCTTTCAGCGCGCCCGGAGCCACAAGCTACGCGGCGACGAGACGGCGGTCGAGCGTGACGTGCAGCGGATGCACGAGCTCGAACCCGATCTGAGCGCACCAGCGCTGCGGATGGCGCTCAGCGAGCTCTATCGTCAAGCGGACACGTTCCGCCTGACACCGCTTGACTTTCAGGGTCATTCGCTGCGGCAGATCCTCGAAGAGGTCTCCGAATCGATCGCCGAACGCTATTGACCGAATCGGACTCGTCGTCGCGGAGACCGCGCCTCGCCTAGCTGAAGCAGTAGAACCACCCCGACGCGCAGCCGACGTAGATCCGTCCATTGACGACGCAGGGCGCCGAGTGGCTCTTCGCGCCGATGTCGTACCGCCAGATCGGCTTGCCGTTCTTGGCATTGAGCATGTGCAGTTGTTTGCCGAAGCAACCGAAGATCACCTTGTCGTCGACGACGGCGGGGGAGCACCAGGTCGGAGCGCCGATCGTGTAGGTCCAGACGTGTTTTCCGCTCTTGGCGTCGAAACAATACATCCGGCCATCGTGACCGCCGATGAACACCCGCTCCCCGACGACCGCCGGTGTGGACCACCAGCCTCGGCGGTTGTTGTGCTGCCAGACGACCTCGCCCTTCTTCGAACGGTCGAAGCAGAAGAGCACGGGGTTCTTCTCCTCGGCGGCGATGTAGAGCCGCGAGCCCGAGATGACGGGCGAGACGTCGGTGTCGTCCCCCGTGTTGGCTTTCCAGAGGATCTTCCCGTTCTTTTCCGAGAGCGCGAGCAGGACGCCGTCATAATTGGCCACGTACACCTCGCCGTCCGCAACGGCGGGAGAGGTCTCGCAGCCGTTGGAGCCTCCAGGGGTTCCCGGTCCGACGCCACCGCAAAACGTCTGCCAGATCAGCTTGCCCGTCATCGGATCGAAGCAGCGCGTGTACCCGCTCTCGCCCGCGATGAAGAGCTTCCCCCCGGTGACGACCGGCGAAGAGTCGAGGTCTCGATGGGTGTTGAAACGCCAAAGGACCTTCCCTGTCGTCGCGTCGAAACAACGCAAGTGATCGTCGACGTTTCCAACATACAAACGATTTTGGTAGATGCAGAGCGAGCTCTTGAACATCCTCGACGCGCGGTACCGCCAGCGCAGCGTACCGTTGTCCGCGTCGAAGCAGTAGAGATTGCGTCCCACGCTGCCGACGAAAACGTAGCCCCCCAGAACCGAGGCCTGTCCGGTCCAGCCGGTCCCAGCCCAGACGTGGGGCTTGCCGTGCAACATCGTCGGGAAGTCCTCCATCCGGAAGCGCCAACGGACCTTGGGCGCGCTGCTCACCGGGCCGGTTCCGTAGAAGGTGTGGGTCGCGTTGCCGCGAAACATCAGGACGGTATCGGCGGCAGACGAGCTGTCGCCATACCTCCAGGCCGGAAGCTTGAGCGGACCACCGTGAATTTCGTAGTCCGGCGTCTGCTTGCGTGGCCGGCGCTTCCGGGCGTCGGCCTCACTCGATGCCAGCGCACCTAGCGTCAGAGCGCGTAAAAACTCTCGTCGTGACCAACGCATCACCGTTCCCCTCTCCCAGTTCCACGATCGATACGGTATCGGCGCTCGAAAAAAAAGGCAAATTCCCGTCGATATCGCCTCCGCGCCCAATCCTGGAGCCAGGCTTGACTTTTCTCTGGCACTGATGGTACAACAAGCGTTGAGTTTCTCATTATTTTCCGCAGACATTTCCCATTACTACGAGGTCGGCAGGATGCGCTGTCCAGTCTGTCTCACGGAAAACGAAGATCACTTCCAATTCTGTCTTGCCTGCGGCGCGGAGTTGAAAACGGCAGCGAAGAAGGCTCCCCTGGTCTCTCGCGCGACGAGCTCGTCGGCGGTTCGGCCCGTGATGACAGCCGAACGGGTCGTCTCCAGCACACCGCCGCAACCGGCCGACGTGCCGAAACCCGCATCGGCGACGGGGAAGAAGATTCCGGACGACGCCGCCACGACGGTCGAGATGCCCGCCGTCGACGACGCCGAAGAGCCACCCCTCGCCGAGATGAAGACCAGCGAGGGGTTGACCACCTCTGCGACGGACGCGGCGCCGCGTTTCGATGACGATGATGACGACGAGGTGCGCGGCGACGAGCTGATCGAGCACACCTACCTCGGCCCGAAGCCAGCGTCCGTGGCTCAGCGGATCTGTCCCTCGTGTGGGGCCTTGATCCCCGGCACTCACAAGTTCTGTGGCGGTTGCGGAGAGGCCTACACGCCGCCCGCGAAGGTCGATCGCTCCTCGTTTCCGAAGATGTCGCCCGTCGAGCCAGAGGGAAAGATCCTCGCCAAGCTCGTGCTGATCAACCCCGACGGCACGTTGGGCGAATATTTCGCCATCACCGAGCGCACGCTGACCGTCGGCCGATCGGCGAATCACCCGCTGTTCCAAGAAGACAGCTTCCTCGACACCGATCACGTGAAGCTCGACTCCGAGGGCGGCAAGCTCTACGCAACCGACGTGGGCTCGGTGAACGGTACCTTCTTGCGGCTCAACGGCGAAGTCGAGCTGGAGCACGGCGACCGCTTCCGCCTCGGCCAAGAGCTGCTGCTCTTCGAAACGATCGACAAGCTACCGCGCCTGATCGAGCCCGACGGCGCGGACACGCAAGTGATCGGAAGCCCGCTGGCGCCCTCGGTCTGGGGCCGGCTCTCGCAGGTGGTCTCCCTCGACTACCAGTCCAACGCGTTCCTCCTCGAGCTGAACGAGGTCGTCCTCGGGCGGGAACACGGTAACATCATCTTCCCCGACGACGGGTTCGTCAGCGGCCGCCACGCCCGGGTCTCGAACCGTGGAAATCGGTACTTTCTCGAGGACCTGAACTCGTCGAACGGAACCTACTTCCTCGTCAAAGAGCGAACCGAGCTGCAAACCGGCGACATCCTCCTGTTGGGGCAACAGCTGTTTCAGGTCGAAGTGCTCTAGTCCTTCCACGACGGGCGAGTCAGCTCGCTACAGGCTCAGAGCGCCGGCGATTCCTCGCGCTCCTCGAAGCAGAGCGGCAAGAACTCCTCGAGCCAGCCGACGATCAGGTCTGGGCGCTCGATCGGCGCGGTGTGCGTACCATTCGGGATTACGCGGAGCGTCGCCTTCGGCACCCGCTGTTCCATCACCTCGCTCAGCCAGCGGGGCGTGAAGCCGTCGCGCTCTCCCGCGATGATCAACGTCGGCACGGCGATCTGCTCGAGATAGGGCTCGGCGGAGTGCACCGAGGCGAAGTAGAGCATCTGGGCGAAGTTCGCCAGGTTGATCCGCGAGATGTGCTCGAGGTAAGGGAGAAAATCTTCTTTCTTCGCGAAGTTCCCGTCGACCTCGGTGCGGATTGCGATCTGCCAGGCGAGCTCGGAGTGTATCGCGCGCTGCCAGACCTGCTTGATCGTATCGGGATAGCGCATGAACATCTCGAAAATCAAAGGAAAGATGAGCCGCAGCCCCTTGTTGTCCCCGAAGGTGTTGATCGGGTGCCCGTAGCTCCCGCAGATCGGCACCAAGCCGCGAACGCGCTCGGGGTAGAGGTGGTAGAATTCGAGGATCACCTGAACGCCCATGCTGTGGCCGAGGAAGACGCCCGACTCGACGCCAGCGTGATCGAGCACGACCTCGAGGTCACGGCAGAGATGGCGCATCGAGAGGGATTGGCGGTCCTCGGGATCATCGGACTTCCCGTGGGCGCGATAGTGCCAGTGAATCAGCCGGTAGCGGTCGCCACAATCGCGATAGACGTACTTCCAGGCGTAACCGTCGCAGCCGATACCGTCGCAGAGAACGAGAACCGGACCCTCGCCCTGGTCTTCGTAGAATATCCGTGTGCCGTCGTAGGATGGGATCAGGTGCTCGACCATGCTCGCCTCCGATGCTCTTCTATCGCACCCCGGGGAGTTTCCATTCAAAGCGCAGCTTGGCCACCACCGAGCGCATCTCGAAGCGGAGGAGCCGCGTCGAGGCCCCGATCAACGGGGCCACCGATTTGGGAAATCGCACGAGGTAGATCCGCGCGAACGGCGAAATGAAGGGGTACAACGTCCGAAACTTCGGTGACTCTTCGTTCAGGGACTGGACGTTGTCGGA
The DNA here is from genome assembly GCA_020430585.1 of Myxococcales bacterium. Taxonomy (GTDB): domain Bacteria; phylum Myxococcota_A; class UBA9042; order JAGQJP01; family JAGQJP01; genus JAGQJP01. The sequence continues at coordinate 11,552 of JAGQJP010000512.1, forward strand.
CTTGATCCGCGTGCCACCGCCGTTCTCGAGCTGGAGATACCAGATCGACTCTTTCTTGCGCTCGAGGTTGTTCCAGTTCTGCTGGTTGGTCGCCACCGAGACGAAGAGCGTGTGATACTTCCGCCAATCCGCCTCTTCGGCCTGCAGCAGAGCGAGCTCGTCGCGCCGATTCATCTTCAGCTCTTTCGCCAACAGACGCACCTGCGCCTGCCGCAGCTCCCAGGACTTGTAGGTGACGTGCACGACGGCGGTCGCCACGAGGTCGATGTAGTCGGTGGCCGTGCGCGTCCACGCCTCGCGGATCCGCTCGTACTGCTTCGCCGTAGGCGTGGGTGAAACCTCGCCGAAGCGGATCGTATGCTTCTTGCACCCCCAGAGGGCGGCGAGGACGAGCAACGGTACCCATAGCCGCGAGCGTCTCACGAGAAATCCTCCGCATCGAACAGCGAGCGAAACGACAGGCCCGCCGCTGCGAAGCGCTCGGTGAGCTCGGGGTTGCGCGCGACGAGACAGACCACGCCAACGACGTGAAACCCCTCGTCCCGAGCGCGCTCAATCGCTCTGAGCACCGAACCGCCCGTGGTCACGACGTCCTCGACGAACGCGAGGCGGCCTCCCGCTGGCAGGTTGGTCGCCCCCTCGATCCAAGCGGAGGTTCCGTGGCTCTTCGCCTCTTTTCGTACGATGAACGCGGGAAGATCCACGCCCGCGCGGTGGGCGGCGTACATGACCGCGACCGCTAATGGGTCGGCTCCGAGCGTCGGCCCGCCGACGGCGTCGACGTCCCAATCGACGATCAGCTCGTAGAGCAGCTCACCGCAGAGACGATTCCCCGTCGGATGGAGGGAGGTCTGTTTTCCATCGATGTAGAATTGCGCCGCTTGACCGCTGGCGAGGGTCACGTCGCGCTGCGAGTACGACAGCTGTTTCAGGAGTGCGAGCAGGGCGGCTCGTTTCTCATCAGAAGACGAGCACCAACTCGGTCGGTCGGATCGGGTCATCGAACCCCCGCGTCAGCAGCGGATCGTGCGCCATTTCGCGGGCCCACGCTCAGCTCTTGGCTTTCTTCTTCTCGCGGGCTTCCGCTTCCGCCGGAGCGTCTTCTTTGATCGCGACGACCGTGGATTCTTTGGTATCGGCGGCGGGCTCGCGCTCTGCTGGTTTGCTCGGCGAAGGGGCTCCCCAGGGAGAGGCCTGCTTCTCCCGATTGCTGCTTCCACGCCCCGAAGAGCCAAATCGATTGTTGCGCTCGTCGCGCGAGGGAGACTCCTCGCCAACCTTCTCGCCCATGTCGATCCGCCCGCGGAACGCCGCGCCCTCGTCGAGGACGACCTGCGGTGAGTAGATGTTTCCCACCATCCGGCCTTCGTTCGCGAGCTGCGTGATCGTCTTGGTATGGACGTCGCCGACCATCACGCCCCGCACGATCACGGTCTGCGCGCGGAGCGTGCCCTTCACGATACCCGAGACATCGATCAACACGGTCTGGGACGAGCTGATGTCGCCGTCGACACGGCCACGGATCAACAGATCCTCCGCCGCCTCGATCGTTCCGCTGACCCTGATACCATCGCTGATTACGGAATGTTGATCCTTCATCGATTACGCTCCCACATCCATGTCGATTTTGCCTTTGATCGTGGCGCCGTCCGCGATGATGATGCGCGGTGCGCGAATGTCTCCGATCATCTTACCGCCGGGCTTCATCTCGACCCGGTCGTGGGCGTTGATTTGACCTTTCACGTATCCCTTGATCTCCACTTCGTTCGCCGCGACTTCCGCCTCGACGACGCCACCGAGCTCGATGAAGAGGCCGTTTTGCAGGTTCACGGCGCCTTTGACCAGCCCGAGAACCTGAATGTCGCCACGGCCGGAGACTTCCCCATCGATCATCAGGCCAGGCCCGACGTAGGTGTGCTCCATTACGCTACCCCCTTAGACGGCTCAAAGGTTGTCCGGAAGCTGAACATCCATTTCGACGTCGCCGACGAAATAGGCTTCCTTGTCGATCACGATCCGCGGAGCCTTCAGCTCACCCGATGTGCGCGATCCGCGCCGCAGCGCGATCACTTCGGCGGCGCTGACGGTGCCCTGGAGGTTGCCTTCGACCGCAAGGGTCTTGACGTTGACGTCCGCGGAGATCCGCCCCGATTGACCGACGAGCACGTTTTGGTCCATCAGGATCGATCCTTCGACTTTTCCTTCAATGATCAAGTCGACCGTACCGCCAATTTCGCCCTTCACGACGATGCCTTCTGCGATAACGCCTGTATTTTCCTTGGCCATTGGGCCTCCTACGACGGGGAACTGGGTTAAAATCTTGCGTGAGCGTAGCAAAGGGAGTCGAAACTTGTCAATGACCTTTTCCCCGCGATGAGGCCTGGTAAGTTCCAGTTGACCCAGGCCACCGAGATCCGCTACAACGGTCTAGGACGGGCGGGGGAATTGCTTGATCTCGCAACAAAAACGCCGCCCGAACGGAGAGAGCCGTGTTCAATCTCGGCATTTGGGAACTGGTCCTGATCTTGATCGTCGTGGTCCTGATCTTCGGCGCGACGCGGATTCCCCAGCTCGGCGACTCCTTCGGGAAGATCGTCGGCAAGCTGCGCGCGGCGAACCGCGATGATGAAGAGAAGAAGGGCAAGAAGGACGACGAGGGCCGCCCGTGAGGCCGACGAGGTCGTCGTACGGCGACGGAGGACGCTCGTGACCGCAGCGCGACGCCACGACGCCAGCGAGAGCAGCTGATGGCACGCAAACGACAGGCCGTATCGCTCTCCAAGACGATCATGACCGAGCTGGTGCTGCCGAACCACACCAATGCCCTCGGAACGGCGTTCGGGGGCGTGATCGTGAGCTGGATGGACATCGCCGCCGCCATCGCCGCTCAGCGCTTCTGTGGCTCTTCGGTAGTCACCGCCTCGATCGACGCGCTGCACTTCCTCTCTCCCGTGAAGCTGGGCCACGTCGTCAACCTCGTCGCGCAGGTCAACTACGCCGGGCGCACGAGCATGGAGGTCGGGGTCCGAATCGACGCCGAGAATCCCATCAGCGGAGAGCGAACCTATACCGCCAAGGCGTATCTGACGTTCGTGGCGATCGACGAGACGGGGAATGCCGTGACCGTCCCGGAGGCGCTCGTCGAAAGCGACGACGAGCAGCGGCGGTATCGTCAGGCGGAGATTCGTCGCAAAGCACGCCTCGAGCTGGCCCGAGAGCTGAAGCAGGCGCAGCGAGAGAAGCGCCCGGCGTAGCCGCTGGCGAGCGATCGGCGCGCGGCGCCAGAACATCGGCGGAGCGCCCCTCGGAGGGGAAAAAAGCCTTGCCGAGCCTCGACCCTTCGCATATCATTGGCGCTCGTTTCGGGGCGTAGCGCAGCCTGGTTAGCGCGCCTGCCTTGGGAGCAGGAGGTCGCCGGTTCGAATCCGGCCGCCCCGACCCTTCGTCCGTCACGCATCTCAGCAGACGATCCCACGGCTGCGGAGCTTGAGGGCGAAATCCCGCACCTCGGGGGCCAACGTTCCGTCGGCCTCGATCTCACGCAGCGTTTGACCCGACAGCAGGGGCAAGAGAAACATCGCCAGACCCGTCGGCATGTACGGGTTGCGGGCCAGCGAGAGCTGCACGTCGGGAAGCCGGACCCAACGCCGGTGCCCCATGATCAAGGTCAACAGCGCCGCATAGTTCGGCCGCCGGCTGGCGATCCGAAGCGTCCAGGCGAGACTCATCCCAGGGTTGTCGAGGAGCAGCTCGACGACACTCGGCGCCGGATCGAGCAGCAGCCGCTCCAACCGCTCACCGCGCGAGCGGCGCGCCTTGGTCTTGCGCTCTCCGAGCGTGTCGTCGAGACGATTGAGATCGCGCTCGACCTCGTCGGGCGTGATGTCGCGATGGGCGCGCGGATGCAGGAGCGCCACGCATAGCTCCAGAGCCCCCTGCCGCTGCGCCTCGCCGTACGTTTCGGCGACCCAGTCGTAGTCCCCGACGAGGGTTGGTGCGATCTCGCAAAAGAGCAGGTAGGACTCGCGGACCGCGGCGATCGAGTGCACGGTGGCGATCATCTCACTGAAGAGCTGAACGCGGCGATGGACGGGGGCGATCTCCTCTTCGAGCCGCTTGCGTCGGAGCTCGGAATCGGAGATCTGGTGCAACCGTCGGTAGAACTCGAGAGCCTCGCTCGCCATATTTGTTGACCTACCACAGATCCGCGCCCGCTCCAAGTCGTTCGAAGTCGAACCACACCTTGACGAAGGGGCGATCGCTTCCTATGTTAGGTTCAACTGTGCACGCCGCGGTGTGCACCCCTTCGGAGACGACATGACCGATTCAAACGACAAGACGGGGCAACGAATCGAAAATCTACCGATTCTTCCGCTCCGCAACTCGGTATTCTTTCCCGGCACGATCATGCCGATCATCGTCGGGCGCCCGAAAACCATCGCGCTGCTCAAGGCGCTCGAGAAAGACGCGGGCCTGCTCGGCGTCGTGACCCAGCACGACAAGCACGTCGACGATCCGCTCCCCGAGCAGCTCTATTACGTCGGCACGACCGCGCGCATCATCAAGCTGACCCGAGAGAACGACCAGACCTACCACATCGTGGTGCAAGGGTACGACCGCTTCCGCATCTCGCAGTTCCGCGGTGTCAGCCCGTTTCTCACCGCCGACGTCGATCTGATCGGTGAGGAGAACCCGACGGACATCGAGATCGACGTCCTGACGACCAACCTCAAACGCACCGCCAGCGAAGTCGTCCACCTCGTGCCCGAGATTCCGGACACCGCGATCGAGATGCTCGATCAAGTCCAGGAGCGCTGGCAGCTGATCAACATCATCGTCTCGAACCTCAACGCCGACGTCGACGACAAGATGACGGTGCTCGAGACGTACGACCTGAAGACGCGGCTGAAGAAGACGATCGCCCTACTCCAGCAACAGCTCGAAGTGCTGCGCATCTCCGACCGGATCAACAGCGAGATCAAGGGCGAGATGTCCAAGAGCCAGAAGGACTTCATCCTGCGTCAGCAGCTCAAAGCGATCAAGCGCGAGCTCGGCGAGCTGGACGAAGACTTCGACGGCCTCGAAGAGCTCGAGGAGCGCCTGCTCAAGGCCCAGCTGCCTTCGCAGGCACGCAAGGTCGCTGACAAAGAGCTCGCGCGGCTGCGCACGATCCAGCCCTCGTCGCCGGAATACACGGTGGCGCGGACCTACCTCGACTGGCTCGCCGATCTGCCCTGGGTGACCCAGACCGAGGACAACCTCTCGACGGGCAACGCACGGCAGGTCCTCGATCGGGATCACTACGATCTGGTCCAGGTCAAACGGCGAATCCTCGAGTATCTCGCGGTGCGACAGCTCAAGCGTGACATGAAGGGGCCGATCCTCTGTCTCGTCGGGCCTCCAGGCGTGGGCAAGACCTCGCTCGGCCAATCGATCGCCGACGCCCTCGGGCGCAAGTTCATCCGCATCTCACTCGGCGGCGTGCGGGACGAGGCCGAGATTCGCGGCCATCGCCGAACCTACATCGGCGCGATGCCAGGCAAGATCATCCAATCGATGAAGCGCACGGGCACGGTCAATCCGGTCTTCGTGCTCGACGAGATCGACAAGCTCAGCGCCGATTGGCGGGGCGATCCAGCGTCGGCCTGCCTCGAGCTGCTCGATCCCGAACAGAACCACAGCTTCATGGACCACTACCTCGACGTGCCCTATGACCTCTCGAAGGTGATGTTCATCGCGACGGCGAACGCCACCGATACGATCCCGCCGCCGCTCCTCGACCGGATGGAGGTGATCGAGATCCCGGGCTACGTCCAGGAGGAGAAGGTCGAGATCGCCAAGCAGCACTTGATTCCGAAGCAGATTCGGGAACACGGGCTGAAGCTCGCCCAGGTCAAGCTCTCCGACGACGTGGTGATGCACCTGATCAACCACTACACGCGTGAGGCGGGCGTGCGCAACCTCGAGCGACAGGTGGCGACACTCTGCCGCAGCGTCGCCGTCGGGGTCGTGGAAGGGCGCTTCAAGCGCGCGACAGTGACCAAGAAACTGGTCAGCGACTGGCTCGGACCCGAGAAGTTCGTACCCGAGATGAAAGACCGCCTCGGTCAGCCCGGCGTAGCCACGGGCCTCGCCTGGACCCGCTACGGCGGAGAGATCCTCTTCATCGAAGCGACGCGGATGCGCGGTAGCGGCAAAGTGCGTCTGACCGGACAGCTCGGCGACGTGATGAAGGAGTCGGCGGAGATCGCCCTCTCGACGCTACGCACGCGAGCAGCGGAGTTCGGCATCCCCGAGGACGAGTTCGACAAGACCGACGTCCACGTCCACATCCCCGCCGGGGCGATCCCGAAGGACGGACCGAGCGCGGGCGTGACGATGTTCACCGCGCTGGTCTCGCTCTTCATCGGCGAGCGGGTGCGCGACGATCTGGCGATGACCGGCGAGCTGACGCTGCGCGGGCTGGTGCTGCCCGTCGGCGGGATCAAGGACAAGGTCCTCGCCGCCCGCCGTAGCGGGATCGAGCAGATTCTGCTCCCCGAGCGAAACCGCAAGGATCTCGCAGACGTCCCGGAAAACGCCCGCAAAGACCTGACCTTCCATTTCGTCGAAACGATCGACGACGTCTTGCGCCTGGCGCTCGTCGATCCGAAGAAGCTCAGCGCCAAGCGAAAGCGGCGCAGCAAGGCCGTCACCGCGAGCGCCTGACGATCGAGCGGGTCGCTACGCCGTCGCCTGTTGCGCCGGCGATCGACCGACGACGGAGTCCCCGCCCTTCAGCCCCGAGTCGCTCGCTAGATGAGCTTGAAAGAATCGCGGGAGAGGTTCGCCAGCTCTCCGCTCTCGCCGATACGGACCCGCACGTGCTCGTCCTGACCCAGCGTGGAGACGACGATCACGCCGACGATGGTGCCGACCGCCAGCGTCGTCTCGCCGAGGGCGACCGGCCGAACCAACACGCCCGTGCGCCCCTGCCAGCTGTAGTCGAGGGTGCAGAAATCGTACGGCTGACCGGCCAGGTCGTCGCCGATCGAAACCCGGACAGTTGGAAAATCGACCTCGTCGACGCGCCAGGTGAGCTCACCAGGGTGATCGGCGGTGTAGCCCGTGGCGATCAGCGTCACGCTCCCCTTCATCTTGAACGTCACGACGACGTCGAGCAGCGCCAGCCCCTCGATCGCCTCGATCCGAATCCTCTCGCGCTGCTGGTCGAGAAATTGGGCGAAGGTGCGCAAGAAGAGCTCGTCGCGGCGACCATCCTCGCCAGCCGCCCAGTCGATCAGCTCGGAGAGGCTCGCCTCGCGGCGGTGTCCCGATCGTAGGTCGTCTGTCATCTCAACTCGCGGGCAGAATGTCGAGCTCGCTCTCGCGAATCGCGGTTTGTAGATACGCGTCGAAGCTCTGGCCCCACTGCTCGATCGAGAGCGACGGTTTGTCTCCGCCAGCGACGTATTCGAAGTAGGTACAGACCGCTTCACTCTTTTTGCCCGTCTGACCTTCGCGCGTCACCCGGGCGCGTCCCTTTTCGCGCTGACGGTACGAGACACCGTTGTAGGTCAAATTCGCTCCTGGTGGGGCCTCGAGCATCAGGTCGTCGATCTCGCGGCTCATCGCCAGCTCGAGCTGGTCATCCTCTTCGGCACTCAGCCAGACGACGTCGTCGCCATCGACGAGCATGAACTCGAGCCAAGTCCAGCCCTCTTCGTCGTAGATCAGTTTGCCCTCGACGATGTATTCCTTGTCGTAGTGTACGACGATGTCTCCAATCTGTAGGCCGAGCGCCGAGACCCGCGCGGCGAGCTGCTTGGCCCGCTCGGGAGCCGGCAGCGCACGCTGTGTCTTCGAGCGGTAGAGCCAGAAGCCGCCACCAGCGAGTCCGAGGAGCACCAAGATCAGGTAGATTGCCGTCATCGCATTTCGACGTCCGCCGCCATGGTCGGGCGTCCCCGTTGGCTCAGCGATTCCACTGTCGGGAGTCGCGGTTGAAGTACTGCACCAGAATCTGATTGTCGAGGCGGTTGATCTCCGTGGACACCGGCCCGATGTCTGGTGGAAAGACGAACAGCGTCGGCAGCACCGCGTCGGTCAGGAAGCGACCGCTGTGCCGCAACCGCAGGCGCTCGATCTGCACGGGCACCCGCGTCGCCAGCACGAAGCCCCACTCGCTGAACGAGGGCACGTTTACGTGGTACGGCCTGACCTGCCAACCGGCGTAGCGCATCGTATTGACGATACACCAGAAGCTTCGCCGCGAAAATACCGGTGACGTCGCTTGCAACGTCAGCGCGCCTCCGGGCGCCAGCCGCGTGCGCAACAGACGCAGCACGCTCGCGCTGTAGAGCTTTCCTAGCGAGAGGGTCCGCGGGTCGGGCAGGTCGATCAGGATCACGTCGTAGCGCGTCGAGGTCCGCTCGACGAACTTCATCGCGTCGAGGTGGTGCACCCGGACGCGGCGATCGGCGAACGAGCCGCTGTTGAGGCGTTTGAGCACGGGATGGCTGGCGAAGAGCCGGACCATCTGCGGGTCGATGTCGACGAGATCGACGCGCTCGACGCTCGTCTGCCGCAGCACTTCGCGCAGCGCCATCCCGTCACCACCACCGAGGATCAGCACCTGTCGGGGTGTCCGGGCCGCCGAGAGGGCTGGCTGCACCAAAGACTCGTGGTAGCGGTGCTCGTCGACCGTCGAAAACTGCAGATTCCCGTTGAGATAGAGACGATAATCGCTGCGGAAGCGGGTGATCACGATCCGCTGGTAGAGCGTCTGGCGGCTGAGGATGATCGTGTCCTGGTATAGGTCGTCCTCGAGCAGTCGCACAAGACGCCCACCGCTGATCACGCCACCGAGGAGCACGAGGGCGGCGAGCGCGACGGCGGCGGTCAGGCGCGAGCGATCCCGCAGCTCGCGGCGAAACAGAAAGAGCGCGAGCGCGGCGACCGAGACGTTGATCAGGCCGAAGAGAAACGAGGTCCGCATCAAGCCGAGTTGGGGAACGAGAATCGCCGGAAAGAGGACCGAGGCCAAGAGCGAGCCGATGTAGTCGAAGCCGAGAACGTTACCGACGGTGACGCGCAGCGGGTCGACCTGCTTGAGAAGCCGCAAAATCAGCGGGATCTCGAGCCCCACGAGCCCGCCGACGACGAGGCAGTTGAGGACCAGCACGACCCAAAAATTCCACTGATAGGTGAAGGCGGCGAAGAGCAACAAACCCGAAAAGCCGCCCACCGTGCCGACGCCGATCTCGACCCAGACGAAGGTCGACAAGAGGTCGCCCTCGATCCGCTTCGAGACGAAGGCGCCAACGCCCATCGCCGAAAGAAACAGACCGATCACTACCGAGAAGTGAAAGACGCTGTCGCCGAAGAGATAGCTCGAGAGCGTAGCGCTCAATAGCTCGTAGATCAGACCGCAGACGGCGATCGCGACGACGCTGACGAGCAGAACGAGCTTCTTCTGGCGGACGGCGGGTTCGCCGCTCGCGGGACGCGCATCGGGAGTCGACGTCATCGGCCTATCCCGCGATCGCCCCGTGAATGATGATCGCGATCGCGATCATGATCGAGCCGATGATGATGCCCAGGGCCGTGTTTTGATCCTCCGAGATCTCTCGATGAACCGAGAACGGCGTCACTTTGTCGAGCAGCCAGTAGGCGAGCAAGAACATCGCGATGCCGATCACCGAATAGATCGCCGACGAGAGCACCTGCCCGAGCGCGACGCCCTTGATCGCCGCCAGAAATCCGTAGCCCAAGATGTCGTTCATACGATTTCCCTCTCCAGACCAAATGTTGCCAATCGCGCCGTGGCCGACGTCGCCGATCGGGCTTATTTTCCGACACCGGGCCCGCCATCGTAGAATCCGCGGTAGCGCTGCCCGGGAGTGTAATAGATCACGCCATGGTGTCGCACGGACGGGTTGTAGAGACGCTTGGCCGAGCGCCTGGAACGCGAAATGCCCCAAGCCTGCACGGTCGCGACGGTCACCAGAGCGACGATCGCCCCCATGATCAGCACGAAGAGTGCGAGCTGGGCCCCAGAAATGCTCCTCTTCATCGTCGTCCCCCGTCAATCTTCATCGTCGTCCCCCGTTAATCATCATCGTCGTCGTCGTCGACCTCGTCCCAGCCCTGCCGATGCAGGCGCCGCCAGCGGAAGAACACGAAGATCGGGTAGATCAACAGCAACAGCGCGGCGATCCAGAGCCAGCGCGTGAGAGCGTAGCCGATCGTGACGGCGACGTGCACCGATTGGGCGAAGGGTCGATAACGGTCGACCTCGCCGCCGGCGAGCAGGCGGTAGCGCCCCGGCTTCGTCAGGCGGACGTATTCGTATTCGCTCTTTCCCCCCTCGCTCCAACTCTCGCCGCCTTCGACCCCGTAGTAGTACGAGACCTCTTGGCCCGAGCTGATGACGACGAAGCCATCGGAGTCGATGAGCTTCAGCTCGAGGTAGACCCAGTTGTTCGAAAGCGACGGCGCGCTGACGGTGATCTTGGCCACCGTCGGCACCTGGGACGGCTTCAGCTCGAACTCGCGTGAGAGCGCCCCGTCCTCGAGCTCCTTGCGATCGAAGGTGGCGCTGAAGACCGTCTGGATCGAGGTCGCGCCTTCGACGTAGAGCGCGCCCACGCAGGCGGCGATCGAGAGGACGAGCATAGCGTACGTCACGATCTTCTGGGTCAGCGAGCGCCATACGGGTTGAGCCGCGTGACCCCACTGTGGCAGGTCGAAGGTGCGCCCGAAGGCTTCGTTCACCTCGTCGGGGTGCAGCCACTCGCCCTCGGCAAACTCGTTGGCCTGCGGCACGATCGAGATCACGTCGGGGGGGCGAAAGGCCTCGATTTCGGTGAACCGGTCGTCGGGCTTGACGAGGAAGTTGTGCTGCCCTCGAACGCACACCACGCGCAGCTTCTGGGGCTCGTCGGCGAGGTAGAATTTGCCGTCGATCTTGACCCGCTCTTTGCGCGTTTTCACCATCGAGAGCTCGGCAGCGCCGATCGGCGGCCTCGGCAGCTCGCGGACGAGCAGAAAGTGGCCCTCGTCGACGGTCAACGAGCGATACGCACCATCCTCGTCGATCAGCGTGTACTCGTCCCAGCTAGCGTTCTGTTGGTCCTTGTAGCGCACGGCGCCGATCAGCATCACCCGCTTGCCGCGGAGCGTGCCCTGGGCGCCGTCGGCGAAACGGAAGCCCTTGAGCTTCTGGCGCTGCTCGGCGAGAACGCGACCGCTCTGCGCGTCGAGCACCGATTGACAGGAGGAGCAGACGACGACCTTGATGTAGACCGTGTCATGAACGCCGTTCACGGCTTGACAGCGGCCACAGCACACCGATCCGGCGTTCACCGTCATCCGAAACGGAAATTGCGACGGATGTTGAACAACGGCCGCAGACGAGGCGCCCGGGAGCGCGCTGCGTTGTGAGTCTGGGTACATGCTTTTCCGAGCTCGACGTCGGCGGCGGAGGTCGGAGCCGCGCCTGTGCCTCAGTTCTAACACCAACCCCTGTCGGCTTCAAGCGTTTGCTCCCGGCGCTCGTCTCCTCCAAGGGGCGTGCATTTTTGCTTGATCTCCGCCAATCGATTCGCTATTATCGCGACCTTACTCGGGAAGGAGAGCGCAGTGATGAAAGTCGTCGTGTCAGCCATCCTGGTTGTTTGTATGTTCAGCACGTTCGGCTGCTACAACACCTACTACGTCTCGCGGCAAGAATTCTCGAAGCTGCAGAACAGCACCATCCGTCAGACCACGCTCAACACGCTCGAGAACCAGAAGATTCTGGTGACCTGGAACACCCGGGTCTACGCGCGCTCGAAGGGCGGAAAACGATACCAGGTGACGCCGTTCAACTTCAAGTTGACCGACAGTCAACTCGTCGCGTCGGACCGCGATCTGTTGCTCGAGATCCACGGCTTGCAATCGTACGAAGTCGACCACTTCAGCACCTGGAAAACGGTGGGTTGGGTCGCGTTGGGCCTCGCCCTCGCCGCAGGCGCCATCGTCGGTGTCGTGTTCACGGCCGGTAAGGACAAAGGCTACGGAAACTAACACCAGTCGCGCCACTTCATCTGCATGTCCCTCGCGCCCGAAATAGCAAGCCACCTCTCGTTTGTTCAAGCTCAGGAACCGAGCTTTCACCTCGCGAGGCGAGGAGCGACACGATGACTGCAAGCGTACGCATGTGCGAGCGCCACCCCGCGATCCAAGCGAACCTCGAGTGCGAGGCGTGTGGACGACCGATCTGTCCCCGCTGCGTCGCCGACTCAGCCCGCTCGATGGTCTGCGACGATTGCTACGTTCCCGAACGGCCGCAACCGCGGATCGCCGTCGCCCCCGATCGGCCGTCCGACCGCGCCACCTCGATCCGCCCCCGGGGATTGACGGTCCTCGGCGTCGTCCTGATCGTCAACGCGGTGATGCCACTGCTCGCGCCGCACGAGCCCAAAGCGGGCTACAGCATGGTCTTCGTCGGGCTCTACTTGACGGGAAGCACGGCGCGCGCGGGCATCGCCTTGCACGTGCTCCTCTCGGCGTTTCTCGGCATCGGGATCTTGCGCGGCTGGCGCAGCGCGTGGCCGCTTTCAATCGGCTACTTCGCCTTGATGATCGCCAACACCACCTCGCTCGTCTTGCTCCCGTCTCTGACGGCGCGCTGGCTCAAGTCGCTGCCCCCGGAGATCGGAAAGTTCTCGGCACCCGAAGTCTATTTCTTTCTCGCGCTCCAGGCGGCGATCCACGTCGTCGTTCTACGCTACGTGTACCGCCGGCGCGGTTATTTCGAGACGACCACTCCGGCTGCGTCGTCAAACCATTGAAGCCGAACGAGCGCCCTGGTACAATCGCCGCCACACCCCCGGGCGCGCTCGCTGCGTGGCGCCCGCCGATGCGGAAGGGTACGGCCTAGCGAATGTCACGCCAGAACAAGGTCATCCTGATTCTGTTGGGCGCAATCCTGCTTCTGGCTGGAACCGCAGCGACTGGATTCTACTATGTCCTTCCGCGGTATGCCGAAAGCTGGGCCCGCCGCATGATCCCCCACGCCGCGACGCTCCTCGGACGCACGATCGACGTCGAAACGGTTCACCTCCACTCCTTCTCGCACCTGACCCTCGAGGGCGTCTCGATCGCCAGCCACCAAAAAGGGGCGCCTCCGCTGGCGACGATCCGCCGAATCGACGTGCGCTTTCGCGTGGTCTCCTTTTCCGAGCGCCGCATCCGTTTGGAGCGCGTCACGATCGACGGCCCCGCCATTCGCCTCGTCCGGCGGGCGGATGGATCGAGCAACTACGACGACGTGGTCGCCACGCTCCGACGGCTATTGCGGCGCGGAAAGGGAAGCGGGAGACGCTCCGTGCTCTTCCAGCACGTGGAGAAGACGATTCCCGAGCTCTCGATCAAGAACGGTGCGCTGACCCTCGACGATCAGAGCGGGCGCTTGCAAAAGCTCACCGGAGCCCTCTCGCGCCTCGAGTTTCGCCAGCTGGCGATCGATGCCCACAACCCGGCACGCTTCGCCGACGAGCGACGACTGAAGTTCTACGGCAGCTCGCGGCTGCTCATCGGTGACGACGCGCCGTTTCTCTTTTCCGGTTCGATCGACGTCGACGAGCGACGCGCCGAGCTTACGCTGACCTTCCCGCGGCCACTGGACTTCGTCGCGCGCGGGAAGTCCTTCCGCGTCGCCGCGGTGCAGCTGTTGGGGCGGCGACACTTCAAGCTCTACGGCGTGGCGATCGCACACCGCCTGAAGAGCGGGACGAACAAGATCCTCAGCGCCAAAGCGCTCGACGTTCAGCTCAAGGCCGGCGCGAACCTCGCCAAAAGCGACGGCAAGCTGCTGCAGCGCGTGGTCGGCGCGATCGACAAGCTGGTCCTCGACGAGCCCGTCTTCTTCATCAACCCCTACGGTCGACTGCTCAAGACCCCAAAGTTGTTCAAGCGCCTCGCCAAGCGGTTGGAACAGGAAGAGCCCGAACCGAAGCCCCATCGCCGACGCGGGCGCAAGCGACGGCGACGGGAGAGAGAGAAGCCAACGTTCAGCTTGAAGAAGACCACCGCCCGCGTCTTCGAGCGCGCCAAAGGCCGCTTCGACAAGCTGCGGGCCTTCCTCTTCGCGCAAGTGGCGCGATTTCCGCTGGCCCACCTCGAGATTCATCGCGGCACGGTGCGCGCCGAGGACGAGCGGGCGAAGAAGAACGGTGACGACACGCTGGGCACCTTCAACGTCGTCGTGCGCAAACAGGCGGGGACCGGTCGCTTCACCTTCCGCGTCGACTTCCTCCGCGCTGGAGCCAACCCGAAGAAGAATCATCTCGAAGGTGAGCTCGACCCGCCGACCCAGAACTTCCGCTTGAAGGCGAGCATCCCCGAGCTCGATCTCTACGGCTACAGCCGACTCTTCCCGAAGATGATCCGCGTGCAGCCGAGCTCGTCGCTCCGCGGCACCGAGCTCTCGCTGGTCTACGACGCCAAGGCGCAGAAGCTGAGCGTCAAGGGCGGGCTGGACTATCGCAACCTCGAGATCGTCGCGACCTGGCTCGCCAGCGACGCCCTCAAACAGCTCGACCTGGCCCTCAAGACCGACAGCGTCCTCGATCTGAAAGAGAACAAGCTGACCTTCAAATCGTCGTTCCTCTCCTTCAACCGGCTGCGCTTCATCTTCGACGGCACGATCACCAATCTGTTCGAGGCACCGGCGTTCCAGCTCACCGTCAGCCTCGACGAGACGAAGCTGCAAGACGTCTTCAATTCGATCCCCAGCGCCCTGGTTCCGCTGCTCGTCGGGAGCGAGGTCTCGGGGACGTTCTCATTCTATTTCAAGGGTTTTCTCGACACGGCCGACTACGATACGCTCAAGTACACGATCTACTCCAATCTGAAGAACGATTTCCTCGTCAAGGCCGGGCCGCACATCAACCTCGAGCGTCTCAACGGCTCGTTCGTTCATCTCGTCGAGGACGACGACACGACGATCAAGGTCGGCATCGGCCCCGAATACGACAGCTTCACGCCGCTCGATCAGATCAGCGAGTACATGCCGAAGGTCGTAACCACGACCGAGGATGGAAACTTCTGGAAGCACAAGGGCTTCTCGACCACGCAGATCCGCCTTTCGATCATCGCCAACCTGAAGAAGGGGCGCTTCTACCGCGGCGCCTCGACGATCACCCAACAGCTGGTAAAGAACCTCTTCCTCGCGCGCGAGAAGACGATCGCCCGCAAGCTCCAAGAGGTGCTGATCACCTGGCAGATCGAAAAGTACCTGACCAAAGAGCGGATCATGGAGCTCTACCTCAACGTG
>JAGQJP010000513.1 GCA_020430585.1 Myxococcales bacterium
CGAGCTTGGCGACGGTCTTGGGCTCGAGCTTGGCGACGGTCTTGGGCTCGAGCTTGGCGACGGTCTTGGGCTCGACCGTTGTGGTCGTCTTCGGAGCTTTGGACAGCGTCGTGGCGACGAGAGGTGCCTTCAGCGGGCTCTCGGGCACGACCGCGGTGTTCGGCGGCTCGGTCTCGCCAGGAACGTCGGGATACTTGAGCGACGAGGTGCTCGTCGTGCGAAGGATCACCATCGTCAGCACACCGATGCAGACCAGGATCATCAACGTGGTGAGGATGATCGCCTTGGTCGGTCGGTGGCGCGTCTCCGCTTCGGCGTGGTACGTCTCGTCGGGAAGATCGTAAAAGTGGACGTCGCCCTCGGTGAAGAACGCGTCTTCGGTGTGATCACCGCCGACCCGCGGGAGCTCGTCCTCGGCGGATCGGTTCGGCTGGTTCTCGGCGGCGGATGTGGGTGCTGTGTTCTTCGCGCGTGACATGTTGATCGACGACTGCTGCGTGAGGCTCTCCGACGGTGTGTTCATGGTCGGTGCCGGGGTTTCGAAAGAGGTCGTGGTATACGGTTCATCCGGCGGAAGGCCGGGGTTCGATTTGCGAAGGGGGATCACCTTTCCCTGATGTTGGGGGGCCTTTCCTCGGGGGTGCGACTCGGCCTCCTGGGCCACCGATGTCGGCTCGGGCGTCGGCTGCTCCTCTTCTCTGAGGCTCTGAATCGCCGTCTCGAGGGCACGAATCAGCGGCTCGCGTTCGCCGCTCGGGAGCGGGGCGACGTTCGGCTTTTCGCCATAGGGCTCGGCGATCGATGCAATGGGCATCGCGTTCGACGATGTGCGGAGGGTGCGGGGCTCTTGAGCGGGGAACGGCTGCGGGTAGAAGCGCTGCGTTCGCCCGTCGCCCTCGACGTCGCGTGGTCTCCTGGTCTCCACCGGCCCGAGTGCCGCCGACGCGCTGTTGCCTCGCGCCGGTTGCGTGATCTCGTCGTCGTCATCGTCGTCGTCGAGGAGATCGTCGTCGTCGCCGCTTTCGGCCGAGAGGCCGTCGTCGAGAGACCGCGGCGCTTCTGCCGCCGCACCAGCTACCTCGGCGATCGGCTCGTCGGGATCGAGCTCGATCTCTTCGGCGATCCCCGACGCCGTTCGGTCCGCACTCCCCGTACGTGCGAGCTCGAGGGTCTCCGCCTCGTCGTCGCGGCTCGCGGGGCTCTCGTCGTCGCCGTCGCAGCTCGCGGGGCTCTCGTCGTCGCCGTCGCGGCTCGCGGGGCTCTCGTCGTCGCCGTCGTAGCTCGTGGCCTGCCGCTCGGGATCGTCGCCGCCGTGGCTCGTGGCGTGCCGCTCGGGATCGTCGCCGTCGCGGATCGAGCTGCGCTCTTCGAGCTCGTCGCCGGTGTCGCCAGAGCGGTGCTCGTCGGGTTCACCGTCGCCCCCGCGATCGGGAGCGAGCTCGAGGGTGTGCGCCTCGGTGTGCTTCCGATCGAGCTCGAGGGTTTCCGCCTCGTCGCGATTCGGGGTCAGGGCGATCTCGTCGGTGTCGTCGCGCGCCCACTGGTGTTGCTCGTCAGACGATCCCCCGTCTTGCGTCTCGACCAGAAACTGATTGAAGTGGAGACGGCTGATTGCGCCCAGCGTCTCGAGATCGTCGAGGGGAGAGGCGTCGATCACGTCTTGCAAGGTCCGCGAGCCGTCGAAAAGCTTGCTGATCGCCAGCAGATCCGCGGGCAGCGTGTCGGGGAGCTCGAGCACCCGCTTCAGGTCGAGGGTAAACACCGATCCGAGCGAGGGCAGGAGCTCTCGCATGTCACTCCACTGCTCGGCGACGGCGAGGCAATCGGCCAGGACCTCTCCCGGCGGCCGGTGAATCGTCGGCGTTCGAAGCTCGCCGACGAAACGAACGGTGTACTCACCCGTGGACCAGCTGAGCATGCGGGTCAGCGCCCGTTCACCGACGAACGGCGGTACCAGGGCGTCGATCATCACGCCCCCGTGGACGTACAGCGCCCCGCTCGAACCGTGGGAGCGCAACTCGATCCGGCAGCTGTGCTGCTGGCGGTGACAGAGCATGATCAGGTCGGCGAGGGAGAAGCGCGACAAGCTGCCGCGGACCGGCTCGCGACGCCCCGACTCGAGGGCTTCCGAATCGCGCCGAGCGACGAGCAAACGCAGACGGGCGACGAGCTCGGCGGAGTAGAGCGGTTTCACCAACAGCACGTCGACGCCGAGCTTCAGCGCTTCGACCTTGTTCTTTGTGGTCGCCTCGTCCGCCGTGAAGACGAAGGGGATGTCGGCTAGCTTCGAGTCGACGACGAGGTGGCGCCGAAAGTCGAAGCCGCTCTGATCCGCCAGCTCGACGTCACAGACGATCACGTCGTGCTGCGTGAACTGCAGCTCGTTCAACGCCTCGGCGCCTTTCTCTAGCGCCGTGACGGAAAAGCCTCGATTCTTGAGGTTCGACTCGGTCACGCGCAGCGCAACCGCGTCGCGATCGAGGAGAAGGACATGTTGACGAGTCACCGCTGCCTCCGGGTAAGTCACCCCTCGGGATTAGCCATTGTAGATCCGTACTTTTGCCGATGTCAACTTCGCTGAGAGACGAGCAGCGCGCGAGATGGCCGCCTCCGCCCTCTTGATTCGCTCGCGCTCCCGCAGGTAGCGATCGTGCGTTCGGCACGATCTTCTCGTCGAGGGCGAAATACCTGTCGACCGTCGGATGTTAGCTGCATCACGGAGGGATTCGGGGATGAGAGATCGAAGTCGATGGGTCTGCGCCACCGTTCGTCGTCTCGCGCTGCTCGGCTGCGTCGTGCTTTTGGCGCTCCTCTGCGCGGCGCCGCCTGCCGCGGCGCGGATCAGTGCCGGCCAGACGGGCTTTCGTGTTCTCGACTACGACGCACGGCTCGATCTTCGGCGCCCGGGAACCCTTCACGGGCGGGTGACGGTCACCCTGGTGGTCACGGGGCGGCTCCCGCCAGTGTTGATCTTCGACGCCGCGGGCTTGCGGATCGAGCGCGTCTCGTCCCACAGCGGTGCTCCGCTTCCGTTTCGCACAGACGGCGCTCACCTTCGTCTGCCGTCCTCGAGGTTGCGCCCTGTGGCGAAGCGGCTTCGCCTCGATTTTCGCTACAGCGCGACGGCAGGGCGCGGTCTGCGCTGGCGTGGTGAGCAGATCAGCGCGATGTTCCACACTCGCCGCTGGCTCGTCTGCGTCGACCAACCAGCCGCTCGCGCAACGCTGACCTTGCGTCTGCTCGTGCCGCGCGCCCTGACGGCGATCGCCGTCGGTGAGCCGCGCGGACGGAGCGACGCGCGACCGAACGGTTCGCTCTATACCTTTCGCCTCTCGACGCCCCACTCGCCGTACCTCTACGGCTTCGCCGTCGGGCGCTTTCGACGGGTCGTACTCCGTCGCGGGGGCCGTCGCTATCTCGTCGCCTCTGTGCGTCACCGCGAGGTGGAGCTGCGTCGCGTCGCGAAGCGTCTCCCAGAAATGACGGCGTTCTTCGAGGCGAAGGCGGGTGTTGCGCTGCCGGGCAAGCGGTTCTCGCTCGTGGTGCTCGAGGGCGCTGCGGCCCAGGAGCTGGCCCAGATGGCGTTCGTCGGCGCGCGCTACGTTGACCTGCTGCTCCGCGATCCGCACGAGGATTGGTTGTTAGCCCACGAGCTGGCCCACCAGTGGTGGGGAAATCGGGTGACAAACCGAACGTGGAGCCACTTTTGGTTGCACGAGGGGCTGGTCACGTTCATGGTCGCCGCCTACAAAGAGCAGCGCTGGGGGCGCGCAGCTTACGAACGCGAGATTCAATTGTTTCGCAGACGCTACCGGACGATCGTGAGCCTCGGAAAGGACCGGCCGCTCGTCCACGATCGCTGGCGTCTCTCCTCCGAGATGGGCGGGCCGCTCCCGTACAGCAAAGGGGCGCTGATCCTACACCTTCTGCGGGAGAAGCTCGGCACGCCCCGGTTTTGGCGGGCGCTTCGGCGGTTCACGCGACGCTTCCAGGGAAAGCTCGTCGTCACCGCCGATTTTCGTCGCGCCCTCGAGCGAGAGCTGGGAGCCCCGCTCGCTGCGTTCTTCCGGCGCCACGTCTTCGGAACCGGCCTCGCCGGGGAGGAGCGCAAATAGCACGTCTTTGGTCTGATATTCAGATGCCGCGACGAAGGTGACGACGCGCCGCGTCGCAAAAGTGCGCCGCGCGGCGCCGATGTTTGCCCGCAGACGTTTCAAATGCTAGCTCTTGACGGGCTCGAGGCAATCTTGTTAGGTGTGAATGACCGTTCATTCAGACGGCGGAACGCGCAGCGGGGGTAGTGTGAGCGGGGTAAAAGCGCGCAATGACAAACGAAAGCAGATCCTGGCCGCGGCGACCCGGGTATTCGCACGCAAGGGCTTCTACCACTCGAAGGTGTCGGAAATCGCCGCGCAGGCCGGGGTCGCAGACGGGACGATCTATCTCTACTTCAAGAACAAAGACGATCTCCTCGTGCAGCTCTTCGAGGACACGATGGATCGAATCCTCTCGGGCGTGCGGACGGCCCTCGACGGGTGCACCGAGATCCGTCAGAAGATTCACCTCTTCATTGCGCACCACCTACAGCTGGTGCAATCCGATCGCGATCTGGCGGAGATCATCACCGTCGAGCTGCGCCAGTCGCACAAGTTCATGAAAGAGTACGCCAATCCTAAGTTCGGAGAGTATTTGCAGATTTTTGCCAATATCGTGCAGGAGGGGCAGGATCTGGGCGTGATCAAAGCCGAGATCAACGCGCGCGTCGTTTCGCGAGCCCTCTTCGGGGCGCTCAACGAGCTGTTCCTCTACTGGCTGATGGGACGCGGCAAGTTCACTCTGGACGAAGCGATCCGTAATATTGACGAAATCTTGCTCGGTGGGCTGTTCGTCGAGCACACATCGCCCTGTCATCGTTAGTGGGAAGGAGGCCCTGATGAAGTTTCTCGTAACCGTGAAAGAGGTCACAGATTACGAAGCCAAGATCCGGCTCAAGCCGGATGGTAGCGGCATCGAGATGGACGGTGTGGAGTTCAAGCTCAACCCGTTCGACGAAAACGCGATCGAAGAGGCGCTGCGCCTCCAGGAGAAGCATGGCGGCGAGGTCGTGTTGGTCTCGATCGGCAACGAGAACGTGACGACGCGCATTCGAACGGGCTTGGCGATGGGGGCCGACCGCGGGATTCTCGTCGCTGCGGACGACGCCGCGCTCGACGGCGATCTCGTCGCGCGGACGCTGGCGAAGGTCTACGAGCGCGAGCAACCGACGCTGGTCATTCTGGGCAAGCAGGCGGTCGATGGCGACTCGAATCAGGCGGGCCAGCTCCTCGCCGAATATCTGGGGCTGCCCCAGGCGACGTTTGCCTCCAAGATCGAGCTCGACAGCGACGGATCCGCGGCGACCGTAACTCGCGAGGTCGACGGCGGGCTCGAGACGATCAAGGTCACGCTGCCAGCGGTCGTCACCGCCGATTTGCGCCTCAACGAGCCGCGCTATGCTAGCCTCCCGGGGATCATGAAGGCCAAACGCAAGCCGATCGACCAGCTCTCCCTCTCGGAGCTGGGCCTGGACAGCACGCTCAAGGTCAAGACGGTCAAGCTCGAGTATCCAGCCGAGCGCAAAGCGGGGGTGAAGGTCGACTCGGTCGACGCCCTGGTCGACAAACTGCAAAACGAAGCCAAGGTGCTCTAAGGAGGGGAAGATGGGCTGTGTATTGGTAGTCGCCGAGCAGAACGGCGGCGCCCTCAAGAATGTAACAAAAGTCACGATCTCCTTCGCCCAACAGGCGGCGAAACGGCTGGGCTGCGACGTCGTCGTCGCGGTCTTCGGCGAACGTGTCAGCGACGCTGCCGGCCGCGCCGCGGGTTTCGGGGCGGCGAAGGTCCTCACGGTCGAACATCCGGCGCTTGCTCACTATTTGGCGGCGCCGTACGCAGTAGCGGTCTCCGAGGTCGCCAAGTCCGTCGATGCCACGGTCGTTTGCATCGGCGCGACGTCTTTTGGGAAGGATCTGGCGCCCCGCGTAGCCGTTCGGCTCGGCGCAGGTCTCGCCTCGGACATCACCGATCTGGCGGGTGATGGCGCGAACCTGCTCTACAAGCGCCCGA
>JAGQJP010000514.1 GCA_020430585.1 Myxococcales bacterium
GAGGGTCTTCAGACCGCGCAGCGTGAGCCACGAGTCGAAGGGGCCGGGTGTGCCGCCACTGGCGTTCTGGTTGAAGGCGAGCCGCTCCCGTAGCGCTTCGTCGCGCACGACGATCGCACCGCCGACGACGTCGGAGTGGCCTCCGATGTATTTGGTCGTCGAGTGCACGACCATGTCGGCGCCGAGCTCGAGGGGACGCTGAAAGTAGGGCGTGGCGAAGGTATTGTCGACGGCGACCCAGACCCCCTGGCGCTTGGCACGATCGCTCAGCGCGGCGATGTCGACGAGCTTCAAGAGCGGGTTGGTCGGCGTCTCGAGCCACAGGAGCTTCGTCGTCGGACGCAGCGCGTCGTCGAAGGCGGCGGGGTCTCGCAGGTCGACGTAGCTGAACTCGAGGCCGTGCCGCGCCCAGACCTTGTCGAAGAGGCGGAAGGTGCCGCCGTACATGTCGTCCATCGCGATCACGTGATCGCCCGCATTGAGCACCGAGAGCACGGCGTTGGTCGCCGCCAGACCAGAGGAGAAGGCGAGGCCGAAGGCGCCGCTCTCGAGCGAGGCCAGGCACTCCTCGAGGGCGCTCCGCGTCGGGTTGCTGGTGCGGGTGTACTCATAGCCCAGGTGCTCGCCCGGTCGTGGCTGGGCAAAGGTCGAGGTCTGATAGATCGGTACGATCACCGCGCCGGTCCTCGGTTCGGGGGCCTGCCCAGCGTGGATCGCCCGGGTCTCGAAGCGCGCCTCTTTCTTCGTCATCGTGGCTCCATCCTCTCGACTCGCGTCACGATCGCGCGGTCAGAGATAGTCTCGTCGTGCGAGATAGTCGATCAGGTCGATCTTGGTGATGATCCCCAGAAGCTGCGCGCCTTTCACTACGACGGCGACATTGTCCTGTCCGAGGATCGCCCGAAGCTCTTTCAAGCTCGCCTCGGGGGCGACGACGCCCTGGAGCGGTTGGGTCAGCTTCTCGATCGGATCGCTCTTCTGCAACCGCTCTTCGAGCAGCGCGCTCAAGAGGTCGATCTCGTGGACCATTCCGATCGGCTCGCCATCGGAGGAGAGGACGGGCATCTGCGAGATCCCCTCGCGTTTGAGTCGGATCACCACCGCCCCCACCGTCTCGTCGGCGGTCGTGGTGTGCAGAATGTGGCTCTTGGAGCGCAGGATGTCGTGGACCCGGGGCTCGGGATCGGGTCCGAAGAAGCCGTTATCTCGCATCCACTCGTCGTCGAAGAACTTCGAGAGGTAGATCGCCCCGGAATCGGGCAACAGGACGACGATCGTCGTGTCGGGACCCGCCTCTTGCGCCAGCCCCACGGCGACGTGGACCGCGCCACCCGAGGAGCCGCCGGCGAAGATGCCCTCCTCGCGGGTCAGTCGCCGCGCCATATGGAAGCACTCTTTGTCGGAGACCTGCAGCACGTCGTCGATGTGGTCGAACTCGAGGGCGGCGCAGACCATGTCCTCGCCGATCCCTTCGACCTTGTAGGTGTGCGGCTCGTTGTGCGCTTTGGTGTGGAACATGTCGTAATAGATCGAGCCGATCGGATCGACGCCGACGGTGCGTAGCTGCGGATTCTGCTCTTTGAGATATTTCGCGGCGCCGCTCATCGTACCGCCCGTGCCCAGGCCCGCGACGAAGACGTCGAACTGCCCGCCGGTCTGACGCCAGATCTCGGGGCCCGTCGAGAGATAGTGCGCCTCGATGTTCTTCTTGTTGTGATACTGGTTCAACATGAAGGAGTTGGGCGTTTCGCGGGCGATGCGTTTTGCGGTCTCGTAGTACGAGTCGGGGTGATCGGCGGGAACCGCGGTTGGCGTGACGACGACATCGGCGCCGAAGGCCTTGAGACGCTTGATTTTCTCCGTCGACATCTTGTCGGGCATCGTGAAGATGCAGCGGTAGCCTTTGATCGCCGCACAGAGCGCGACGCCGACGCCCGTATTCCCCGAGGTGTTCTCGACGATCACCGAGCCCGGGCCGAGATCTCCCGCGCGTTCCGCCTCTTCGATGATGTAGAGCGCCATCCGGTCCTTGACCGACATCCCCGGGTTCATGAATTCGAGCTTGGCGAGCACCGTGGCGCTGTTGCGCCCGACGACACGGTTGAGTCGCACCAACGGCGTGTCGCCGATGCATTCGAGAATGTTCTTCTGGATCCCGCTCATCATGGCCTCGTCTGGGGTCGGTTTCGAAGGGTTTCCGTCGATATAGTACAGCTGCGGCGAAAGTGCAATCCCCGTCGCGCGAGATCCGCCCAGCAACGGGCGCGCGCGCCGCAATCGGACGCCGCGGCAACAATCCGTCCCTCGGATGCATCCCGTCAGAGGACTTTTCACGAGGACGAAGCGGTGATACTCTCGCCGCAGCGACGACGGACGGCAGAGGTCGCTCCTCGCGAACGCCGTCGCCCATCGACGGGTGCGCGCCGTCATCGAGGGGGAGACGATGGGGATCGTTACGATTCTGTGGGCCTTCCTGCCCGCTTTTCTGTGGCTCTACGTCATCTACAAGAAAGACAAGCACGAGCCCGAGCCCTTCAAACAGATCGTGAAGGTCTATCTGGTCGGGATGCTCGCCACGATTCCAGCGATCGTGATCAATACGATCGGCGGACAGCTGCTTCCTGCGCAGAACCGCGACCTCGGGCAGATGGCGACGATGATGTTCGGCATCGTCGGCCCCAACGAAGAGTTCTGGAAATTTCTCTTCGTCTACTGGATGATCGCCAAGAGCAAGGAGTTCGACGAGCCGATGGACGGCATCGTGTACGCCTGCACGGGGGCGCTGGGTTTCGCTGGGCTCGAGAACGTGCTCTACGTCGCGCAACACGGCGCGGGCGTTGTCGTGCTTCGCGCCTTCACCGCTGTGCCGATGCACTTCCTCGCCTCGGGAATCGTCGGGTACGCCCTCGGCAAGCGGCGCTTCGGACACGGTGGAATTCCTGTGCCCCTGGCCCTGGTGATCGCCGCGATGATGCACGGGCTCTACGACTTTTGCGCCTTCGGCACGGCGATCACGGGAAACCTCGCCCTCTTCGGCGGTCTGATCGTGATCGTGATCGCCCAGGGGTTCTGGTTTCGATCAGCGATCAAGCGGTTGCTCGCCCTCTCCCCGTTTCGCCCCGAGGCGGAGCCCGATTTTTGTGACTCCTGCGGAGAGTTGATGCCCAAAATGGCCGCGGCGTGCGCCAAGTGCGGAACCCCGGCGCCTACATCGGAGGTGGTTTCGTGACCCGTTCCCATCGTCTGCAACCCACCTCGACGTGGCTCGTCGCTCAGGCGGCCGCCTGGGTCGCCTGTATTCTCCTGCTGTCGTCGCCCACGGCGGACGCGGCCGAAGGAATGTTTCGTCTGGACGAGCTGCCGATCGCCGCCTTGAAAAAGGCGGGGCTTCTGACCTCGGCAGAACGTCTTCTCGAGCTCTCGCGCTCGGTGGTTCGCGTAGCCCACGGTGGTAGTGGCTCGTTCGTCTCGGGCGCGGGGTTGATCGTCACCAACTACCACGTCGCCTACGGGTGTCTCGTGCGTCTGGACAGCATGAAGGCGCACCACGGCCTCGTGCAGCGCGGGTTCTTGGCCCGCGAGCGCTCGGCCGAGCTGCACTGTCCGGGCTACGATCTGTTGGTCGTCCAACGCGTCGTCGACGTCACCGCCGAGGTGAAGACGGCGCTCGCTCCGAAGATGTCGTGGAGCGCGCGCTTCGAGGCGATCCGCCTGAAGAAACAGGCGATCGTCGACCGCTGCCAGGCGTCCAAACGCTACATCTGCAGCGTCGCGGCGATGGATGGCGGTAGGGCA
>JAGQJP010000515.1 GCA_020430585.1 Myxococcales bacterium
CATCCGCACCGCGGTGCTCGTCCGACCGGAGACCCCGAGAAACGGGCAGATCCCGAGGAACATGCTGAGGACGAAGTTGTTGATCAGCGCCGCGTTGAGGAAAATCTGCCAGAGCGATTCGGTCTTCACGGCGTCATCCCTCTCGAATCTCGAAGGCCGGCGCGGCGGCCTTGCGTTTCTGCCACTCTCGGCGCCAGGCGAAGAAGATCAACCAGAGCCCGAGCACGAAGAAGGCCCCTCCGGGAAGAATCATGATCGTCCAGGGCTCGAAGCTCTTGCCGAGCACCGGGAAGCCCGCCAGGCTCCCACTGCCGAGAAGCTCGCGCACCACCCCGAGTGAGAGGCAGGCGATGGTGAAGCCAAAGCCCATCCCGAGGGCGTCGAGGATCGACGCGCCGACGGTGTTCTTCGAGGCGAAGGCTTCGGCGCGCCCGAGGATGATGCAGTTGACGACGATCAGGGCGATGAAGGCACCGAGGGCTTTGTGGACATCGAGGCTGATCGCCTGGATGATGTACTCGGCGACGGTGACGAAGGTCGCGATGATCAAGATGAACGAGGCGATGCGCACCTGCTTGGGGATCCACTTGCGGACCAGCGAAACGATCGCGCTCGACATCGTCAAGACGAAGGTCGTCGCCAGACCCATCGCCAGCGCGTTGATCACCGAGTTGGTCACCGCCAGCGTCGGGCAGAGCCCGAGCAGCATCACGAAGACCGGATTCTCTTTGAGGAGCCCCTTGACGAAGGTCTCCATCGACTCGGGCGATGCTCCGTCGGATTTCGCCACTAGCGCACCTCCTTCGCGAGGACGGTCAGATTTCGCATGATCACGGGCACGACGGCGGTCGTGCTCGCCTTGAGGATCGCCGTGATCGCCCGAGATGAGATCGTCGCGCCGGTGATCGCCTCGATCTGGTACGGCTTCTCTTTCTTTCCCTTCTTCGCCAACTCGACGGGCGTCGCGATCGAGTGGCCGTCGGACCCGAGGACGATCTTGAGCGCCTTGAAGTTCGCGCGAAACGCGGGATCACTCTCGATCTTGTCGCCCAGCCCGGGGGTCTCTTTGCTCTCGAGCACCTTGAGACCGACGACGCAGCGACAACTCGGCGAGTAGCCGTAGATTAGCTTGATCGTATCCTGGAAGCCCTGTCCTTCCGCGGGGATCGCGATACCGACGAGCTTCTTGTTCGCATCAAAACCGGCGTAGAGGTAGAGGGCGCCCGACTTCTCGTGCTTCACCGGAACGAGGGCGCCGCCCTTCTTCCACTCGTAGACCACTTTCGTCTTGGCGCCCGGCAGGACCTCGAACACCGCGCGTTCGAGCGCTGCCGCCTTGTTCTTGGTGATCACGGGCAGGGTGAGCTGAAAGCTCGCGACGATTAGCACGCCGGAGATCAACCCGATCAGCCCCATCGCCAAGATCATGCTCGTTGCGCCGCTCTCCTTCGCCGCTTCGCGGTTCGCAGCGGGCTCGGTGCCACGTTGCGCTCCGTCTGCTGCTGCTGCCGGCTCCCGGCGCTCGTCATCGCGCCCGCTCGGCGCGACTGTCTGTGGGCGCACCTCGTCCATCATCACTCCCGCGCCGCCAGGCTCGGCCGTTTGCCCCCGTAAATCCGCGCATAGGTCGTGCGATTCAACAATGGGGTTACGCCGTTCATCAACAAGATCGCGTACATCACCCCCTCGGGCAAACCGCCGAAGAGGCGAATCATCACCACGAGCAGACCGATTCCGGCACCGAAGAGATAACAACCGAGCTGGGTCACGGGTGAGGTCACCGGATCGGTCGCCATGAACACCGCGCCGAGCACCAGCCCACCGGAGAACAGATGCAGCCATGGCGCCGGATACTTCGCCGCGTCGACGAGGTGAAAGATCCCGCCGAAGACAAAGACCGAGGCGAAGATCGCCAAGGGAATGCGCCAGTTCATGAACTGTCGGACGATCAGATAGAGCCCCCCCAAAAGGAGCAGCACGGCACTCGTCTCACCCAGCGAGCCCGCGGTGTTGCCGAGGAGCAGATCGAGCAGCGCCGGCGCCTTGTGCTCGAATTTCATCTGGGCCAACGGCGTCGCCGCCGTCACCGCATCGACCGTCCCCTTGAGGAAGGGGAAGGTGAAGGTGTGCTCGGGCAGCTGCCCGAAGCTCGAGAGCGAGCGCAGCGGCGACCAGGTCGTCAGCGCGACGGGAAACGAGGCCTGCAGAAAAGCTCGGCCGACCAGCGAGGGGTTGAAGATGTTCTGCCCGAGACCACCGAAGACGAGCTTGCCCAGGGCGATCGCCACCACGCCGCCGAAGAACGCCATCCAGAGTGGAATCCCGGGCGGTAGGGTCAGGGCGAGGAGCAGGCCGGTGACCACGGCGCTCCAGTCACGGATCGACTTGACCTCGCTCGGGACCTCGCGCTGCGAGAGCCACTCGGTGAGGAACGCCCCGGCGATCGCCGCCGCGATCACGAGGATCGCCGCGATGCCGAAGTAGTAGACCGCCGCGAGGCACGCCGGCGTCAAGGCGTAGATCACGTGGCGCATGATCCCTGGGGTGTCGACCGGCGGCTTGATATACGGCGAGGTCGAGAGGATCAGCTGATGCGACTCGATGCTCACGGCCCTACCCCTCCTTCTTCGCCTGCGCCGCCAGCCGCGCGCGGGCCTGCTCTTCGCGAAGCAGCGCCTTGGCGACGCGAAAGCGCTGAACCAGCGGGATGTTCGAAGGACAGACGTAGCTGCACGAGCCACACTCCATGCAATCGAGGATGCCGAGGGATTGCATCCCATCGTAGTCGCGAAACCGCGAGAGATTTCCCAGGCGGCACGGGTTGAGATACACCGGGCACGCGTCGACGCAGCGCAGACAGCGAATACACGGGAACTCGCGCCGCGGCGTCACGAGCTCGTCTGTCAGGCACAGGATCCCAGATGTCGACTTGAGCACGGGCACGTCCAGAGAGGTCTGGGCCCGACCCATCATCGGCCCCCCGAAAAGCACCTGCCGCGTATTCTCACGCAAACCGCCGCAAAATTCGAGAAGATCGCGCAGCGGTGTGCCGACGGGGACGAGCACGTTTCCCGGCTCGCGGATGCCCGGGCCGGTGACGGTGACGACCCGCTCGATCAGCGGCTGTCCGCGCCGTACGAAATCGCCGATCGCCGCCATCGTGCCGACGTTGTTGACGATGATCTCGAGATCGATCGGCAGCCTCCCGCTCGGCACCTCTTTGTCGAAGACGGCGGTGATCAGCATCTTCTCGGCGCCCTGGGGATACTTGGTCACCAGCGCCAGCACCTCCGCCGGCAGATCCGGGGGGATCGCCCGGCGGAGGGCCTCGATCGCATTGGGTTTGTTGTCCTCGACGCCGATGTAGCAGCGTTTGGCGCCCATCAGCTTGAGACCGATGCGAATGCCCTCGATCACGTCGTCGGTCTGTTCCAGCATCGTGCGGTGGTCGCAGGTCAGGAACGGTTCGCACTCGCAGCCATTGATCAACAGGTGCTCGGCGCGTTTTCCCTCGGGCACGACGAGCTTGACGTGCGAAGGAAAGCCGGCGCCACCCATCCCGACGAAGCCACCCTCGCGGATCCGGGTGAGGATCTCGGCGACCGAGATCTGGCGCCAGTCGAAGGGGCGCTCGTCATAGAGCGTCTGCAACGACGAGGGATCGCGCTCGATCACGATCGCTTCGCTGAGTTGACCGTTCGGGTGCAACCGCGGCTCGATCGCGATCACCCGCCCGCTGACGGGCGCGTGGTGATCGACGGAGACATATCCCGCGGCGCGGGCGATGCGCTGACCGCGCTGCACAATCTCGCCGACCCGAACCGCGGCCTGCGACGGCACGCCGATATGCTGACTCAGCGGCACGCTGTATCGATCGACGAATGGCATCCGCTGGATCGCGCGATCCTCGGTCGCCGCTTTGTTCTCCGCCGGGTGTACGCCG
>JAGQJP010000516.1 GCA_020430585.1 Myxococcales bacterium
AGATGGTCACGACCGACGCGGCGAAGGCGCTGGCGATCGACGGCGCCCTCGGTCGGATCGAGGAGAAGTATCTCGCCGACCTCTTCGTCCTCTCGGGCGATACGGCGCAGCCCTATCTCTCGCTCGTGCTGGCGCGTCCGCAGAGCGTCAGGCTGGTGATGATCGACGGGAAGGTGCTCTACGGCGACAAGTCCCTGGAGGATGCGAAGTCGTACGACAACTGCGACACGCTCGACATCTGCGGGCGTCAGCGCTTTCTCTGCGTCGCCCTCCCCGATACCAACAACAAGCTCAACCAGAGCTATCAGACGATCGTCAACAACATCAACACGGCCCTCACGGACAAACAGTTTCCCAGCATTGCACCGTTGACGAACTGCGCCCCGTAGTCCCCTCGTGGCGTACCTCGCGCCGCCGCGGCCACTTTGTGGTCGCTATTGGCAGACGCTGTAGCTCATCCCAGCGTCTCCGCCCGAGAACTGCTCGATTTGCGTGCACGTCGTCCCGCCCGGGCAGGTTCCGCCGTCGCAGCGGTCGAGGCAGACACGGGAGCCCGACCCGCTGCTGCAGCTGACCCCGTCGGGAGTCGGCGAGCAGATGTAGCTGAAGTCGCAGACCTGGTTCGTCTCACAGTCGCTGTTGCTGCAGCATGCCGAGGTGCTGTCGGCACGGCAGACCTCGATGGGGTTTTTCGCGGTCGCGCTCTTCGACGAGCCGCAGGCGACGAGGGCCACCAGGGAGACGAGGACGGCGAGCGGGCCGAGCCGATCGAGCAACCGTGCGGTGATGGTCGTCGCCGAGACTCTCATAATTGCACCATCAGCTGCGCCGAGAGGCTGTAGTAGGTCGCCGTGCCGAACAGACCGTCTGGCTTGGCTTTGTAGAAGTACTGGTGGAAGCGAAAGGCCGGGCCGAGGTAGAGGATTTTGTAGAGCCGGAAGTCGACGCCGAGGCCGAGGCCCCAGCCGAAGCCGCCGCCGAACTTCTCTGCCGAGAATTTGGCGTTCTCGCCCTTGATCCCGACGAACCCGTAGCCGACGCCCACCGAAAACCAGGGCCAGAGCCAGCTCAGCGCTTCGACGCTGAAGCGCGGCCCGATCAACGAGACGAGGCTGTGCGCCCGTGGCGAGAGGCCAGCGGCGCGACCTGCGTCGTTCCAGGCGCCGACGATCTTGGCCGTCGTGTAGTCGGCGTAGACGTCGGCGGCGATGTGGAAGCGCCAGACGACACGGAAGTCGTACCCGATGCGCAGGTTCAGGTTGTAGCCATAGCGTGCGACCATGTCGTCGGCGCCGAGCGCTTTGCCGCCGAGGCTGAAGGTCTTCTTGCTCGATGCGAAACGGAGGAAGGTCGCGCCATTGGAGAGGCTGAACGAGACGCCAGCATGGGCTGCGTTGGGGGCCAGCAGAGTGAGCCCCAGCGCGACGCCGAACAAGACCTGGGCCCATGAGCCGAGTCGCACAGATCGGGCGATGCCGTCAGTGTATCGCATGGCCCGCCGCCGTGTAAGGGATATCGCCGCGGATCGAGACCTCTGCCTGCAGCGGTGTGTTGCGCCCGAGCATCAGCCCTTCGAGCATGCGAAAATCGTGCACCGCCGCCTGATTCGTCGGATCGAGGGGGTAGTGGGCGCCCATCGCGCGGGCGACGACCATCCCCGAGAGCAGCGAGAGGTCGTGGCCCCCCTCGGGCGTCGTGAAACCGCCGCAGTACCAGATCCCGCGCCGCCCCTGGATCAGCCTCATCAGTGCGACGATCGCCAGGTTCTTCAAATTCAGCGAGTGATTGCAACGAGGGATCGAGATCTTGCCCTGGATCTTCGCCACGTCGATCGGCTTGCGCGAGTTGAAGGTCACGAGCAGCGGCTGCCCGAGGCCGCGGGTGATCGGCAGATGCGACGAGAGAACGAAGGTGCACTCGACGTGACCGTCGCGGCCAATGTCGGTATAGGTGTTGAAATCATCGAGGATTCGCTCGCGGTGCTCCGACGGGAGGATCGACGTATCGGTGTGGAGCACGGCGCGCTGAAAAGTGGCGTCGACGTCGTCGACGTATTCGACGTTCCCCAAGAGCATCCGCTCGAGGGGGCTCGGATTGCCGAGAGCGGCGAGGGCATCCTTGGCGTTACACGCGAAGATCACCTGGTCCGCTTGATAGCTGCGGCCCTTTTCGTCCGAGACGCGATAGCCCCCGCCGGGCAGCGGCTCGACCTTGGTCACGCGGTGGTCGGTGTGGACGTGCTCGCGGAAACCCGCTGTGAGGCGGTCGAAGACCTCGCGGGGGGCGCGGCGCCACGTCGACATCGCCGTCGGCCGCTCGAGAGGCACGATCCCCTCCAAGAGCGGCAGCAGCACCGCTGGAATGTCCTTCATCTTCGTCGTGATGAAGGTCGCGCTGTGGACGCCGACGAAGATCCGCTCCCAGAACTCGCGGGAGATCCCGAACAGGCGCGCCAGGCGGTAGAGCGGCACGATGTTCATCGGGTTGAGATACGAGATGTGGTACAGCGAGTCGTGCGCCAGTCTGCGCAGGCTCGGCGTGAAGAGGCGGTTGACCTTCGTCACGAAGGCGATCAGGCGCTGCCAACGCGAGAATTGGTCGTCGAGACGCAGCTCTGGGTCGGGGACGCCGTCCTGGGCGAACGTGCCGCTCGGGTGGGTGACGAAGTACTTGATCGGCATTACCTCGGACTCGACGCCGAGCAGATCGAGCAGTTGGTTGTACGTGTGGTAGAAGTTCGTCGGCCAGGCGAGCACGAAGATGCCCGTTTCGACCCGGTTCGTCTCGCTCTCACCCTCGACGGCGGCGGGCGCGGTCACACCCTTCGGCAGGCGCCAGCTGAAGGTGCGGGCGTTGCCGCCGATCGCGTTGGCCCGCTCGAAGACGCGGACGTCGAATCCGGACCGATGCAGCGTCCAGGCGGCGGAGACACCGCCGATTCCGCCACCGATCACGGCGACGCTCTTCTTTTTGATAGCGTTGGGGCTCACGATTCTCTCCTGGGATCGCGAGGGGCTGCGTGCTGTAGCGTTCGCGAATCAGCCGCCGCTCCCCTGTCCAGTCTGCGCCCCTCATCATCGTGGATGCGACCCGTCGGCGTCAAGCTTCAAGCGCGCCATCCGCCAGCGCACGAAGGTTGGCTCGAGCGTCTGCTCGATCGCGCGGTAGCCCACGTGCTCGTAGACCGAGCGCTCGATCTCGTGGAACCCGAGCTTGCGGTAGAAGGGGTGCGCCTCTCGCGTGTTGAGCTCGACGCGCTCGACGTCCCGCAACGCGGGGTGGTCCAGCAGTAGCTCCATGATCCGACGGCCGAGCCCGCGCCCCCGCCAGCGCTCGGCGACCCAGACATCGAAGACCATCGCATAGCGGGTACGGTCGCTGACGGCGCGGGCGAGTCCGAGCAACGCGCCGCTCTCGGCGTCGGTGGCGCCGATCCAGGCGCTCGCGGCCTCGATCGAGCGTCGCACGATCGCTTCACTGCGATGCTCGTTCCAATCGTTCGCCATCAGGATCGCCACCGCCTCGTCGGTTCGCTCGGGCGGGAGCCAGACATGGAGGCGCGCCCCACTCGGGGCGTGCAAGAAGGTCGGTTCGACCAGCTGGACGCGCCGCACGAGCTCGATCACCTCGAGATCTCGCCCCTCGCCGCGGCGCCACAAGCCCTCGAGTACCTGCTCCGCCTGCGAGGCCGTCTTCTTCTGCAGCAGCTTGCGCCGCCCGACGATCCCCCGCAGCTCGATCGCCCAGACGTCGATCGAATCGAGGGCCCGGGCGTAGAGTGGGTGCGTGTGATCGATCGACACGTAGCCGCCCTCTGGCTGGTACTTGGCGGTGATCAGCGCGAGCACCCGCGCCTTCTCGGCGCGATCGGTACGGCGGCGGACTACGCCGCGGGCCTGAACCGACTGGTAGAGCATCGACGCGGGGCAGGCGCGCTCTTTGTCTGTGAAATAGCTTGGAATTCCCGCCAGGGGCTGCTCGACCTGGATCGAGACGGGGCGATCGGCCAGGCCCGAGCGCTCGCCGACGAGACCACCGTGGACAAAGAGCGTGCGGCCTTCGATCGCTCCGAGGTAGCTGCGGATCAGGGGAAGCTCGTTCGTCTCGGTCTCATCGCTCGACGCCACCCCGTTGGCGGCGAGGATGTAGCTCGTCGCGTCGCCGAGCAACGTCAGGCACTCGGGCTCGCCGAGCTCGTAGTAGGATTGTCTCATGGTGCACCTCATATTCGATCTTCTCTGGATACGTACACTGTCAGATGGTAATTTTATCGGGTACTGGATCATACATAAGGTGCAGTTATGAACATAATGTCTGGACCAGATTTCGGCGCGGCGCAGCCCGAGCTCTGGGGCCCGTTGCTCCTGCTCGACGACGACTCGAGTCGGCCGATCTACATTCGATTGGCCGAGGCCCTCGTGCGGCGGATCGAGAGGGGCACCCTACCGCCGGCGACGAGGCTCCCCGGGTCTCGCCGATTGGCGCGGCTGCTCGGGATCAATCGCAACACCGTCAGCGCCGCCTACCGTGAGCTGGAGTCCCAGGGCTGGATCGTCGCCCGCGCGCGCAGCGGGTTCTACGTCAACGCCCTCGAGACCGAGTCCCCCGCCGCCAACCGTGCAGGCGGTGAGCGGCCTCCGTTCCCCGGCGATCTTCGCGGGCGTACCGATGGCGACCAGGGGTCGACTGTCGAGAAGAGCCGTCGCCCAGCCGACGAGGGGCCCACCGCCCAGCAGCACAGCCCCTTCCGCTGGCCGACGCCGCTATTTGCGCGCGCTACCAACGAGCCGCCGCCCCGCTCGATCAACGCGAGCGGCGGGCTGGTCGACGTGCGGCAGATCCCGATCGATGCGATCTCGCGGGCGATCCGTCGAGCGCTACGGGCGGGGGGACGCCGCCTGCTGGACTACGATGACGCGCAGGGGTCGTTGGCGCTTCGTCGCCAACTCGCGGAGATGGTCGGGGTGCGGCGCGGCGTCGTCGCGACCCCCGAGAACGTGCTGATCACCCGTGGAAGTCAGATGGCGCTCTATCTCGTCGCCCGGGCTCTTTTGCGCCCTGGCGATCTCGTCGCCGTCGAGGCCTTCGGATATCCGCCCGCCTGGAACGCCTTTGAAGCCGCGGGTGGCGCCCTCGTGCCGATTCCGATCGACGACTCCGGGCTCTGCGTCGACGTCCTCGAGCCACTGGCCCGTACGGGTCGGCTGAAACTGGCCTACCTCACGCCCCAGCATCAGTATCCCACGACGGTCACGCTCCACCCCCAGCGCCGACGCCAACTGCTCGAGCTGGCCGAGCGCTACCGCTTCGCGATCGTCGAGGACGACTACGACAACGAGTTCCACTACGACGGACGGCCGATTCTGCCTCTGGCAGCGAGCGACGGCGCCGGCTACGTGATCTATGTCTCGACCTTCTCGAAGATCCTCGCGCCCGGACTCCGCCTCGGCTTCGTCATCGCCGATCGCGAGACGATCGCTCGATTCACCGCACTGCGACGCGTCGTCGATCGCCAGGGCGATCTGCCCCTCGAGCACGCGCTGGCCGAGCTGATCGAGCTCGGC
>JAGQJP010000517.1 GCA_020430585.1 Myxococcales bacterium
CGCGCGACCATCTGGCGAAATTTGTGCTGCTCGTCTCGGGTTTCGGCCATCGCTTTCGTCCTTGGACATCGGGCGCCGCAACGGGGCTCGGCGCCGCGTCCGCGCGTCCTATTCTTCAAAGACCGGCGGGTGCGGCCGGTCGAGGTTTTCGAAGAGATAGCGCTCGATGTAGTGTTTGCCTCGACGCACGGCCTCGATCAGCGGGCAGCCCAGCGAGAGATCGCCGGCGATGTGCGAAGCGAGTCGGCATCCCGTCCCGCGGTGCGCGCGGAGCCCCGGAATTTCGGGTTCGTACAGGTGGAGCGCGCCGTCATAAAGGTAGTCGATCTTCGAGCCGGCGAGGTGGCCACCCTTGACGAGAAAGGGAACGCCATATCGATCGAAGAGGGCCTGGGCCAGCCGCGCCGGGCTCTCGGTCGCCTCTGTCAAGTCCAGGAGCCGATGCGCTTCCGGGAGATTCGGCGTCACGAGCGCCGCCAGAGGGAAGAGCCGTTGGCGCAGGGCATCGATGCCGAGGTCGTGGAGCGGGGCGGCGCCGCTCGAGGTGCGCAGCACCGGATCGATCACGATTCGCCCCCGCCACGGTCGGAGCCGCTCGCCGAGTCGT
The DNA here is from genome assembly GCA_020430585.1 of Myxococcales bacterium. Classification (GTDB taxonomy): domain Bacteria; phylum Myxococcota_A; class UBA9042; order JAGQJP01; family JAGQJP01; genus JAGQJP01. Next base: position 608 of record JAGQJP010000517.1, read on the forward strand.
TCGATCTGCTCGCTCGAAGCCAACATGCCGACTTTGAGCCACGTCGGCTCGGACTCGTCACGAACCATCTGCAACTGCTCGTCGATGATCTCCGGGGAGACGGGGTTGAAGCTCGCTACGTGGCTCGAGTTCTGAGCGCAGAGCGCCGTCACGATGACTCCCGCACGGATCTTCAAGTCGGCCAGCGCATCGAGGTCGGCGACGATCCCGGCTCCTCCGACGGGGTCCAGTCCGGCGATGACGAGGATCTTCATGGCTGCGGTCCCATCCTCTCGAGTTGGCGTCCGGCAACGTTCACAGGTGCCTTCGAAGGTAGTCGGAGACGCCCTGTTTGTCTACGTATTTTCGTTGACAACCCTAGGGCGTTCGGTTATAAGGGCCTCACGCTCGCGCCCGTAGCTCAGCCCGGATAGAGCGTCGGACTTCGAATCCGCAGGCCGCAGGTTCGAATCCTGCCGGGCGCACCCAAGTTGATGTGCCGATCGCGTACGCGATTTCCGTGGATTTCACGCTCTCACTTCCAGGCGACCCAGGGTCTCCAACGTCGCATGACATGGTGGATGTGAGGGCGCGGCGCGGTTGCGTTGTGACCGGCACATTTTTTTTACCTTTGCCGCGAGAGTGGCGGAAATGGTAGACGCACTGGATTTAGGTTCCAGCGGGTAACCGTGGGGGTTCGAGTCCCCCCTCTCGCACAGCGACTAACGAACGTAGGAACGAGGTTGCGCAATGAAAGTGGACGTGCAAGATATTTCGTCGGTTGAGAAGCGGCTGGTCGTCGAAGTGCCCGCCGAACGCGTGGCCGAGGAGCGTTCGTCGCTCTATCGCCGCTATCGCGCGCGGGTCAAGATTCGCGGCTTCCGTCCTGGCAAGGCGCCGCAAGACGTGATCAAGCGCTTCTACGGCGAGGCGATCGAGCGCGAAGTGGTGACCAACCTCGTTCAGGATACCCTGCCTCTCGCCCTGCGCGAGAGCGGCTTGAACCCGGTATCCGAGCCGGATCTCGACGAGTTCCCGAACCTCGACGAGGGCGCGCTAGCCTTTAGCTATGCGGTGCGCCTCGAGGTGAAGCCCGAGCTCGGCGTGGTCAACATCGACGGCCTCGCCCTCGAATTTCCGACGGTCGAGGTCGAAGAGGAACAGGTCGAAGAAGAGCTCAAGTACTTGCGCTATCAACATTCGACCTTCGAACCGAAAGAGGGGAGCGCCGATCTCGGCGATCTCGTGACCTTCGAGCTCTCGGCCAAGCTCGACGGCGAGTACGTCCTCGGCACGCCGATCACGCGGATGCTCGAGATCGGCAAAGGGCTCCACATCGACGAGCTGCGCGCGCCGCTGGCGGGGCTCGACGATGCGCTGGTCGGTGTCGCCACCGACGAGACCAAAGAGTTCGAGCTGACGATCGCCGATGACGTCGCCAGTGACGCTCTCAGGGGCAAGGTCCTCGCCTGCAGCGTCACCCTCAAAGAGCTCAAGCGCGTCATCTTGCCCGATCTGGACGATGAATTCGCCAAGGATCTCGGGGAATTCGAAGACCTCGGGCAGCTCAGGGCGCGGATCCGTGAGCGTCTCGTCAACCACAAGCAGAATCAGGCACGCCGCGAGCTCGAGAACGCGCTGACGAACCGGCTGATCGAGCAGAACAGCTTCGATGTTCCGCCGTCGCTGGTGGCCAAGCAAGAGAACTACCTGCGCCGCCAGAAGCAGGTGCAACTGATGATGGCCGGCGTCGATCCTCGGACCAACCCCGAGTTGATCGAGCAGATGCTCACGGGCGTCGACCGCGAGGCGGAGCAACAAGTGCGTACCCTGCTGCTGCTCGAGAAGCTCTCCGAAGAGCAATCGATCGAAGTCGACGAGGCGGCGGTCGAAACGCGCATCGAGCAGATGGCGGCGAGCGGAAATCAGCCCCTGGCGAAAATCCGGGCGCGCTACGCCGAGGGCACCTCGGAGCGGGACTCGCTGGAGTACAGCCTGCGTCAGGAGCTCACGCTCGAGTGGCTGCTCAAGCGGGTCGTCGCCAACTGGCCCGCCGACGAGAGCGAGCGCGAGCCCGCAGCTTCGACCGCGGCTTCCTCCGCCGAGGCTGCCGAACCCGAGGCCGCCCCTGCGGCCACCGCCGACGCGGACGCTGCGTCTGGGCGCGCCAGTGAGTGAGCGCTCGCCCTTTTTTCTCCTCCCACGATTCGAAGCCCTTGAAAAATCGCCGAGCGTGCACATGGTGTTGACATCGCGCGCCGATGCCGCAATATGGGGAGAATTAGCAGCGCTTGGTAGAAGACACGCAAGGTGAGGATAGCCGATGGTTTGGATTCCGACGGTCATTGAACAGACGCACCGCGGCGAACGAGAGTGGGGAATTTTCTCGCGCTTGCTCAAAGAGCGGATTATCTTTCTCGGTGGGACGATCGAGGACCAGCTGGCGAACGTATTGATCGCTCAGCTGCTGTTTCTCGAATCCGAAGACCCGGACAAGGACATCTTCCTCTACATCAACTCCCCAGGGGGGTCGGTGACGGCTGGATTGGCGATTTACGACACGATGCAGTACATTCGTTGCCGGATCTCGACGATCTGCATCGGGCAGGCGTCCAGCATGGGGGCGCTGCTCCTCGCTGCGGGCACCAAGGGGCGTCGTTTCTCGCTGCCACACTCGCGGATGCTCTTGCACCAGGTGCTCGGCGGCGTCGGCGGGCAGGCGACGGACATCGACATCGCCGCCCGGGAGATCATTTTTCTCAAAGATCAGATCATCAACATTCTGGCGCAGCATACCGGGCAGAGCGCGCAGAAGATCCGCGATGACACCGACCGTGACTTTTACCTCGGTGCGCGCGAAGCACAGGAATACGGATTGATCGACCAGGTGATCACGCGCAAAGAGCTGAAGAGCGCGGGCAGCTGATTGGCAAGAATTTACTTTTCGGGTGCCCTGTTGTATTTTATAGTATGCGTCGACTTCAACATACCGAGAGGCACACGAATTCTGGCTTTGCGTAGGCATCGTCAGCATCGGACGTCGACAGCGTAGGTTGTTCGGCTTTTGTCATTCGCGAGGGTAGGAATCTTGGAGCGCCGAAAGGATAGTCAAAACACCCTGAACTGTTCATTCTGTGGCAAAAGCCAGAAGGAAGTGAAGAAGCTCATCGCCGGGCCGACGGTCTACATCTGCGACGAGTGCATCGCACTCTGCAACGATATCATCGCCGAAGAGGTCGAAAAAGAAGAGGGCTTCCAAGGGCTCGCGCAAATCCCGAAACCGGCGGAGATCAAGTCGATCCTCGATGAGTACGTGATCGGTCAGACCCGGGCGAAGAAAGTGCTCTCGGTCGCGGTCTACAATCATTACAAGCGCATCGATTCGAAGGACGCGCCGAACCCCGACGTCGAGCTGCAGAAGTCGAACATCTTGCTGCTCGGGCCGACGGGCTGCGGGAAGACGCTCCTGGCCCAGACCCTGGCGCGGATTCTCAACGTGCCCTTCGCGATCGTCGACGCCACGACGCTGACCGAAGCGGGCTACGTCGGCGAAGACGTCGAGAACATCATCGTCAATCTGCTGCAGAATGCGGACTACGATATCGAGGCGACCTGCCGCGGGATCATCTACATCGACGAGATCGACAATATCTCCCGCAAGTCCGACAGCCCCTCGATCACGCGCGACGTCTCTGGGGAAGGGGTTCAGCAAGCGCTCTTGAAGATCCTCGAAGGGACGATGGCGAACGTGCCCCCCAAAGGTGGGCGCAAGCATCCGCAGCAAGAGTTTCTGCAGATCGACACGACGAACATCCTGTTCATCTGCGGTGGAGCGTTCACGGGGCTCGAGCACATCATCGAGCAGCGCATCGGCGTCAAGACCCTCGGGTTCGGCGCCGAGATCAAAGGCAAGAGCGCGACGGGTGTGGGAAAAGTGCTCGAGCACGTGCAGCCCGAGGACCTCTTGAAATACGGGCTGATCCCCGAGTTCGTCGGCCGTCTGCCGGTCGTCGCGACGCTCCACGAGCTCTCCGACGACGCGCTGGTCGACATCTTGACCAAGCCGCGCAACGCCCTGGCCAAGCAGTATCAGAAATTGTTCGAGCTCGATGGCGTGACGCTGAAATTCACCGATGGCGCGCTCAAGGCGATCGCCAAGAAGACGATCGAGCGCAAGAGCGGGGCGCGCGGCCTGCGGGCGATCCTCGAAGACGCGATGCTCGACATCATGTACGAGATCCCGACGCAGAAGAGCATCAAAGAGGTCGTGATCAACGAAGAGGTGATCGAGAGCCACGCCAAGCCGATCTTGCTGTACGAGAAGACCAAGAAAGAAGCCCAACTCGGCTGATCGCCGACAGGCGGACGCTGCCTTCCAAGAGTTTTCGATCAGTGGAAACCACCTAACGACAGGAAGCTGTGATGTTTTTCAATAAAGACGACAAGTCCGAATCGAAGCCGAAGGTGCTGCCGCTGCTCCCGCTGCGGGACATCATCGTGTTTCCTTACATGGTCGTGCCCCTGTTCGTCGGCCGCGAGAAGTCGATCAACGCCCTCGAAGAGGCGATGAACAGCGAGAAAGGACTCGTGCTGGCAGCGCAGAAGCAGGCCAAGACGAACCACCCGACCCCCGACGACATCTTCGAGATCGGCACGATCGGGACGATCATCCAGCTCCTGCGGCTCCCCGACGGGACGGTCAAGGTGCTGGTCGAAGGCAAGAAGCGGGCGAAGATCAAGCGCTACCTGCCCAACGACCGCAGCTTCGTCGTCGAGGTCGAAGAGATCGAAGAGGAGATCGAGCGCTCGGTCGAGATGGAAGCGCTGATGCGCTCGGTGCACTCGACCTTCGAGAGCTACGTCAAGCTGAACAAGCGCATCCCCAGCGAGATGCTCGTCAGCGTCTCGGCGATCGACGATCCGGCGCGTCTGTCGGACACGATCGTCGCCCATCTGAACCTCAAGCTGAACGACAAGCAGTCGATCCTCGAGACCGAGTCGCCCGCTCGGCGCCTCGAGAAGCTCTACGAGCTGATGCAGTCCGAGATCGAGATCCTGCTCGTCGAGAAGAAGATCCGCAATCGCGTCAAGAAGCAGATGGAGAAGACGCAGAAAGAGTATTACCTCAACGAGCAGATGCAGGCGATTCAGAAAGAGCTCGGCGAGCGCGACGAGTTCAAGAACGAGATCCAAGAGCTCGAGGACAAGATCCGCAAGAAGAACATGCCCAAAGAGGCCAAGGCCAAGGCGCAGCGCGAGCTGAAGAAGCTCAAGATGATGAGCCCGATGAGCGCCGAGGCCACGGTCGTGCGGAACTACATCGACTGGATCCTCGGCCTGCCCTGGAATACCTACACCAAGGACAAGCTCGACATCGAAGAGGCGGAGAACATCCTCGAGACCGATCACTACGGCCTGAAGAAGCCGAAGGAGCGGATCCTCGAGTATCTGGCGGTGCAGGCGCTGGTGAAGAAGATCCGCGGGCCGATCCTCTGCTTCGTCGGCCCTCCCGGGGTCGGCAAGACCTCGCTCGCCAAATCGATCGCCCGGGCGACGGGGCGCAAGTACGTGCGGCTCTCCCTCGGTGGGGTGCGTGACGAGGCGGAGATTCGCGGGCACCGCCGAACCTATATCGGAGCGCTGCCGGGCAAGATCATTCAGAGCCTCAAGCGCGCGGGATCGTCGAATCCGGTGTTTCTGCTCGACGAGATCGACAAGATGTCGATGGATTTTCGGGGTGACCCGTCGTCGGCGCTGCTCGAGGTGCTCGATCCCGAGCAAAATCAGAGCTTCAACGACCACTACCTCGATCTGGACTACGATCTCTCGAAGGTGATGTTCATCACGACGGCGAACTACGCCCAGAACATTCCGTTGCCGCTGAAAGACCGGATGGAGGTGATCGAGATCCCGGGCTATACCGAGTACGACAAGCTCTCGATCGCGCGGCAATACCTGATTCCGAAGCAGAAAGAGGCCAACGGGATCGAAGAGGTCGACGTCGAGTTCACCGACGCGGCGCTCAAGACCGTGACGATGCACTACACCAAGGAAGCGGGTGTGCGGAACCTCGAGCGCGAGATCGCCTCGATCTGCCGCAAGATCGCCAAAGAGGTGATCCGCCGCGGCAAAGAGTACAAGGTGCGCGTCACCTCCAAGCGCGTGCCGGCCTATCTCGGCCCCTGGAAGTTCCGCATCGGCCGCGCCGAGGAGATCGACTCGGTCGGTCTGGTCAACGGGCTGGCGGTGACGATGGTCGGCGGCGATCTGTTGACCACTGAGGTCTCGACGATGCCGGGCAAGGGCAAGCTGATCATCACCGGCAAGCTCGGTGAGGTGATGCGCGAGTCGGCGCAGGCCGCGCTGACGTATGTGCGCTCGCGCTCGAAGTTGCTCGGCCTGCGCGACGACTTCTACCAAGAGCTCGACATCCACATCCACTTCCCCGAGGGTGCGATCCCGAAAGATGGGCCGTCGGCAGGGATTACGATGGCCACCGCGCTGGCGTCGGTGTTGACGAACACGCCGGTGCCCCACGACATCGCGATGACCGGTGAGATCACCCTGCGCGGTCGCGTGCTACCGATCGGCGGTCTGAAAGAAAAGGTCCTCGCGGCTCATCGCGGCGGGATCAACGTGGTGATCATCCCGCAAGAGAACAGGAAAGATATCCGCGACATCCCGAAGGCGGTGCTCAAGGCGATTCGGCTGGTTCCGGTGGACCACATGGACGAGGTCTTGAAAGAGGCTCTCGACATCGACGTCGCCGACTACGCGGCTCGCCATGTGGACGACTCGTCCCTCGACGAGCACGACGCGCCGCCATCGACGGAAGTGACCCTCCAAGCCTAACCCCAAAAGGAAAACACGATGTGGCGCAGGCGCACCCGACGTGAGTGGGACCGGCTAGCCCACTATTTCGATCATCTGACCCAGGCGGGGCTTTTGCCGGCGTGGCCGCCCAAAGAGATCATCGAATCGGTGCTCGCCGAGCTGAAGCCGAATCGAATCCTCGACTGTGCCTGCGGCTCTGGCGTGCTGTTGACCGAGCTCAAGGAGCGGGGGCTCGACGTCTTCGGTGCGGACATCTCGCCGCAGATGATCGATCTGGCAAAGAAGAACGCCGCGGCGCGCAATATTCACATTCCCTACGTCACCGCCGAGTGGCAGGAGTTGCCCGAACGGATCGCCGAGCGCTTCGATCTGGTGCTCTGCCTGGGAAATGCGCTGAGCCATTGCGAGAGCAAGCGTGCGCGCCAGGAGTCGATCTTCTCGATCGCGCAGATGCTCAACCCTGGTGGCGTTCTTCTCCTCGACGTGCGGGATTGGGTCAAGTTTCGCGCCGAGCGCGAGCGCTACGCGGTGCGCGGGCCGCGCTACATCATGGGCAAACGCGTGATCATGGTCGTCGTCAACACCGTCCCCGAAGAGTGGGAGCGCCCGGTCACGACGGAGTACATCGTGATCGAAGACGGCGACGAGCAGCTCGAGTCGGAGCTCTACACGACGACGTATTTTCCCTACAACGTCGGCGATATCGTCGACGCGATGCAGAGCGTCGGCCTCGTAAACGTCAATTCGGTACCCTTCGATTCGGGCGCCGGCTTCTTCCTCTTCGGTGTCAAACCGGGCTCTGACACATGAGCGCCTCGACGCCCGTCGTGGCGGGCGATCGCGCCGAGCTCGAGATTTCGGGACTCTCGACCGGTGGCGACGGTGTGGGCCGCCTGGCCGATGGTTGTGTGATCTTCGTCCCCGGCACCGCTCCCAGGGATCGCGTCGCCGTCCGCATCGTGAGTCGGAAGAAGCGCTTCGCCCGCGGTGTCGTCGAAGAGCTGCTCGTTGCCAGCGAAAGCCGCGTCGAGCCTCGTTGCCCGTACATCGAGCGCTGCGGCGGCTGCCAGTGGCAACACGTCTCCTACGACGAGCAATTGCGCCAGAAGCAGGGACTGGTCGCCCACCGCGTCGAGCGCTTGGGCGCATCGATCGAGCCGATCATCCCCTCACCCGACACCTATGGCTACCGATGTCGCGTGCGTTTGCGCTTCGAGGCCAGCGACGCGGGTGTCCGTCTCGGCTTTCGCGGGGCACGCTCCCACGAGCTGGTCGAGATCGAACGCTGCGCGATCGCCCACGAGCGGATCAACGAGGCCTTGGCTGCGCTCGTCGCCTGGCTCGCCCCGCTGCGCGGTGGCGGAGAGCTCGAGCTGTTGAGCAAC
>JAGQJP010000518.1 GCA_020430585.1 Myxococcales bacterium
CCACGGGGACGCCGACCTTGATCCAGCGCAGCGAGCTACCGGACCCACACCGGCTCGTCGGCTCGCGTCTGCACCTGCACCCCGCGTCGGTCGTTGCCGGCCTCTTTCCCCAGAAGCTCGAGTCCTGGAAAGGCCGCCCCCAGAGCTACCAGTGCACCGAGCTGCTCGAGTTCTCGAAGGGCTCGAACAAGCGCGTCTGGCTCGTGCCAGCCTTCGCGCACCCCGCGGGGGTCTCGTCGATCCTTCCGGGGTTCGGCTTCGAGCATCAGCGCTACATGGAGCACTATCCGCAGATGGCGGCGGTGACCGCGATGGTCCACGACGAAACGCGGGGCCGCGTCAAACCGAAGGGCCGCTTCGGCGTCGCGATCGACTACTGGCCCGACGAGGCCGATCGCCAGCAGATCGTGCTCGGCCTCGTGGCGTCGGCGAAGATCCTGCTCGCCGCTGGGGCGACGAAGGTCGTCGTCCCGACGGTCGAACCGATCGAGCTCCAGAGCGCTAGCGACGCGAACAAGCTCGCCTCGACGCTGACGATCGAGCGCTACAACTTGAACATCACCGCCGTCCACCCGATGTCCAGCGTCTGGATGGGGGAACGCCCCGAGACGAGCTGCGTCGACCCGAGCGGCCGCTACCACCAACTCGACAACCTCTTCGTCGCCGACACGTCGCTCTACCCGACCTCGATCGGCGGTCCGCCCCAGCTCACCGCCTACGCTCTCGGCCTGCACGTCGGCCGCCGCCTCGTCGCCTCTTTGGGCTGAGCGACGCCGCGCCTCGGGCAGCACCGCATCCGCGCTCTCGACGACCAACCCGGCTGGATCCGCTTGTCGAGCGATCGGGCGAACGCGCGTATCCGATCAGGCGTCGCGGGGCGGCAGACCGAAGAGGCGAGCGGCATTGTCGTAGAGCACCTTGCGCCGCAGGCCGGGCCGCCCTTCGGTGGCCGCCAGGACCTTCAGGATCGGATGCGATTGGTGGTAGAAGGGCCAATCCGAGCCGAGGAGCAGGCGATCCTCTGGCCCCTCGTTCACGATCCGTTCGACGGCGGGGTAGCTCTGGCACGAGACGTCGAGGTAGACGTTCGGATAGCGCTTGCCGAGCTCGAGCGCTGGCTCCATCTGGAGGGCACCCGTGTGACCGAGGATGAAGGTCGTCTCGGGACACTCGCTGATCGTGCGCGGATAGTAGCGCAGCTGCGTCAGGTGTCGACCGAGGCGGGTCTCGATCCCCACGGGCCCGCAATGCGTCAAGACGGGTAGCCCCCGCTCCCCGCAGAGGCGATAGAGCTTCAGCGCCCGCGCGGTGTCGGGGTAGAACATCTGCACCGCGGGGTGCACCTTGATCCCGCGCGCGCCGAGGGCGAGCTGCTCATCGAGGCGCTTTGCCGGATCGCCGTCGAAGGGGTGCACCGAGCCGAAGCCGATGAAGCGCGGCTCGTCGCGCGCGATCGCCAGGTAGCTCTCGTAGTTCGCCGAGATCTTCGGAAAGTCGATCGGTAGGAGCACCGAATGGCTGATCCCGAGCTCCTCCATCTCACGCAGCAGATTCGGCGCGGTGTGCGTCGCCCGCATCCCACCGTCGGTGATGCTCTGCAGACCGAGATCGTGCTTGAGCCGCTTCAAATCGCCTGCCGAGAAGCTCTTGTTGCCGTAGAGCCCGATATCGACGGGACGATCGAGGGGCAGATAGTGCTGTGCCGGATGCGAGGCGGCGCGCAGATCGACCGTCGGTTTCCGCCCCGCAAAGCTCAGGGCCAAGTGGGTGTGGACGTCGACGATTGGACCGATCTCTTTGGTTGCGAGCACCAGCCGTCCATCGCGGCGCTCGAAGTACGGGGTGTCGCAGAACGCCCAGCTGCTCTCGAAGCGAAGGGGTATGCTCATCAGCTCCTCAGATGGTGCGCGAGAAGGCCGGTCGCTCGCTGTTCTGCTGGACCTCTTCGAGATAGACGTCGAAGGCCATCGCCACGTTGCGAATGAAGGGCCAGCCCTGCTCGGTGACGCGGATCGTCGAGCCATCGATCGAGACGATCTCATCCTCGACGAACGAACCGAGTTGGGCCACGGCGCGGTGAAAATAGCGCGGCCCGTCGATCCCGTGGCGCGCGCCGAAGTCGTCGAGATCGAGCCCGAACTGGCACATCATCTCGTTGATCGCCGCGCGACGGATCCGATCGTCGTCGCTGACCTCGATCCCCTTGCAGGTCGCCAGCTCGCCCTCGCGAATCGCGCGGTAATAGCCGTTGAGAGGTCGCACGTTCTGGGCGTAGGCCGTCTCGAGGCTCGAGATCGCGCTGATCCCGACCGCGACGATGTCGTCGGTGGGATGGTCGGTGTAGCCCTGGAAGTTGCGCGAGAGCTTGCCATTGCGACGGGCGATCGCCAACACGTCGTCCTCGCGGGCGAAGTGATCCATCCCGATCGCCAAGTACCCCGCGTCGAGCAACATCTCCCGGGCGCTGGCGAAGAGCTCGTACTTCTCCTCGCCGCCGAGCATCGCGCTCTCGTCGAGTTGGCGCTGATGTGGCTTGAGATGCGGCAGATGAGCGTACGAGAAGACCGCGATCCGATCGGGGCCGAGCTCGATCACGCGCTGAATCGTCGAGCCGAAGGTCTCGGCGGTCTGGTGCGGCAGGCCGTACATCAGGTCGAAATTGATCCCCGAGAAACCGATCTTGCGCGCGTAGCGATAGAGCCCGCTCACCTGCTCCACGGTCTGCGGTCGCGCCACGGCGTCGAGAACCTTCTGATCGAAGTCCTGCACACCGATCGAGAGGCGATTGAAGCCCATCCCCCGAAGGACCGCGAGCTTCTTGTTCGTCGTCACCGCGGGATCCGCCTCGATCGCCATCTCGGCACCGTCGAGGATCTCGAAGCGCGTGTGTATCGACTCCCAGAGCTTGACGAGCAGCGGCTCTTCCAAGAAGGTCGGCGTACCGCCGCCGTAGTGTAACTGCATCAGCTTGTTTCGCGCTCCGAGACGCTCGGCGATCATCCCGAGCTCGAGATCGAGGACCTCGACGTATTCGGCGTGGCGGGTGAAGCTGCGGGAGATCACGACGTTGCAGCCGCAATAGCGACACATCGACTCGCAGAACGGCAAGTGGACGTAGAGCGAGAGCGGCTTGTCCGCCGGCATCGCGGCGGCGCGCTCGAGATGGCTCGCAAAGTCGCCTGGGCCGAAGTCGTCGCGCCACGCCGGTACCGTCGGATAGCTCGTGTAGCGTGGCCCGGGCCGATTGTGTTTGCGAAACAGGTCGATATCGATACCGTGCAGCATAGGTACTCCGGGTGTCTGCGTTCTCTCCGCAAGACTACAGGCGAAACGAGGCGATTACCAGCGCCGAAAACCAGAGGCTGACGCCAAGTTCCACGAATCCGATCCGCTTGAGCGACGGTGGCGTTGGCGACAGACGCCGCGCGGTCCAGAGGGCGCGACCGAGCGCGGGAAGCACAGCGATCACGACCACCAGCGCGGACGTCAACGGACGGACGAGGAGCGTCAGCGCGCTGATCGCGACCACGGCGAGGTGAAACATCACCAGTGGAAGCGCGAGGGCGCGCCGGGTCTCATCGTCGAAGCTCTTCTTGCGCCGGGCCGCCTCGAGCCACGTCTTGACGCTAATGATACCACCAGTGAAAAAAATCGTGCAACCGAGCCAGAGTGCGATCACCCCGCGCGACAAGTCACCGTGCGCGGCGACGTGAACCATCGGTGCACCGAGGCAGAGCATCGCGCTGCTTGCGACCTCGAAGAGCAGCGAGCGATCGCGGCGGCCGTGTCGCACCATCCATTGAAACAGCGCGAAGAACAGCGCGCCCGCGAGCACGAAGCCGAGCAGCCCGATCCGCCCGTAGCCGAGGACCGCCGCGGCCACGGGGAGCACGAAGCCCACGCCGTAGAACAGGGCCCAGGCGCCGTTCGCTCGGCGGTCGCGCCCGCGCAACCACAGCACAGCCGGCCCCTGCGCCAGGAAACCGAAGAGCGCCGCCACGACGCCGAGCAGCGTCGGCACGGGTGCATTCGACGGAGCGATCGCCAGATCGATCGCGATCGGCAACAGCAATATCGCCCAGGCACCATGTTCTCTCGGAATCGGAGGCCGAAGGGTCGAAGCGGGCATCTCAGCTCGTCGGGCGCGCGTGTAGCACCTCGGGGAGCGGGCGACCAATCGTCAGGACGGGTCGGGGAGCGAAGCGGATCACCTTTTCGGCGACGCTGCCGACGATCAAGCGCGACAGGCCCGTGCGTCCGTGGGTCCCCATCACGATCAGGTCGAAGCTCTCGAGCTCGGCGATCTCGCAGATCTTGCGGTAGGGCTGCCCGCTAACCAGCCGCTGCGTAATTCGCAGGCTTTTGCCGTTTGTCGTGACCCGCCGAACCGTCTCGTCCAACTCGCTCTCGGCTTTCGCCCGCGCGTGGCCGATCAGCGATTGCCCGGCACTTCCGGGCACGTACAACATCATGTCCGGCCCCACATAATAGGGCGGTTCCCAGACATAGACAACATCGATCGACGCGTCGAACAGATCGGCGAGCTCCAGCGCATATCGCAGAGCCTCGACGGAACAATCCGAGAAGTCGACCGGCACCAGGATTCGCTTGATCGAAACCATCCCATCCCTCGTCGCCCACGGCGCCGCCGCGGAGATTCAGTTCCGGCGTTCTCCATCAAGCATATGGATCTGTGCCGATAATCGACATGATCCAGATCAAACCCAGATTTGACCTTCGTCCGATCAGTTGGTGCGCCGCACCTGGCCCCAGATCAGCTCATAGTCGTCGGCGAGCTGAAAGCTCTGAGCGACCTTCGATTCCGGTCGCTCGGGGACCTTGTAACCCGCGTTCTGCAATCGGGCAACGAGGCTCTCCATCGCCTTTTCCAGCGATGAGTCGCCCGTATAGCGCTCGACGATGCCATCGATCAGGGTGGCGCGCAGAGCCAGCGGTAGCGACGGAGGGGTGATGAGGCGGATCAGGCCGAGGGCGCCGTCGCGATAGAGCTCGCGCTCCGTCGGAGGTTCGATCGCGCAGCAGAGGCGGTCGAGCGCTCGGAGTAGCTCGCGACCTGCATGGAGCTGGGCAAGCGAATCCTCGTTCTGTTCCGCGCCCGTCATCTCGGATGCTGAAGCATCAGCGGACTCTGACGCGCTGGTATGAAGCCGCTCGTCGAGGGTCAATGTGTGGTCGAACGACGCCTTGAGGACCTCGCGGGCTCGCTGTGCCAGCTCGCGCTCGGGTGAACCGCGGCGAAGCATCTGCGCCAACTCGCGCGCCGCTTCATCGAGCGCCGCACGTTGGTCAGAGAGCTGTTCGAGGAAACGCTCGTTGGTCATCTCACCGACCGGCGGCGCCGAATGCCGAAGGCGACGAGCAGCAGACAAGAGGCGAGAAGGGCGTTGGGCGAAGCGCTGCGATCGTGAAGGCGACAGCCGCATCCGTCGTCGACGACGACCTTCTTGAAGCCTCCCGTCGGATCGTCGAGGATCGTGTAGTCCGTCGTCCCGCTACCATCCTCGAGCGGTTGGATGTCGGGCGTCGAGAGATCGCTGGCCGTCGTGTCCGCGACGCTCGTGTCGCTCGTGGCGTCGGCGAACGCGTCGAAGGGATTGGGAACGTCTTCGGCCTCGAGATCCCCCAGATCGACGACCTCGAGATCCGGCGATAGATCGGCCGGGGTGAGGTCCTCGTCGACACTCGTGTCGGGCTCGACGACGTCGAGGGTCTGTGGATCGTCGGCCACGGGCTCGGGGTTCGTCACCTCGGTCCAACAGGCGTCGATCTCCGAATCGCCCGCGAGCTGCCGCAAGAGCAGCAAGAAGGCCCCGGGCCCGAACCCGACCATCGGGGTCGAGCCGGTATAGTCGGCGGTCGTCTTGTCGTACTGCTCGGCGATCAGCCAATAGTTCTCTTTCGACTGCGCGACGACCCAATCGATCAGCTCGGCGGCGCGCGTCGTGTCTCCCGCGAGCCACCACGCGTTGGCCATTCGCAGGTCGACGAAGATCCACTCCTGGTTGTCGTAGGTGTCGCCGTCGTCGTTGCGGTAGTATCCGTTGCCCGTCGCCGTCAGACGAAAGTGGCTGTCGAGGGCGCCGAGGGTCGCCGTACCGATCGTCCCCTGGGGGTCGAAGAGACCGAAGTTGAAGGCCTCGACGACCGCGGTGTCGTAGTAGCCGACGCCGTTCTTCAGCTCGGTCAGGTTACCCGCCAGGACGTTGCTCGAATCGACGAGCTGACTTTGAATCGCCAATCGCAGCGCCGCCGCCGTCTGTTTGTAGGTCAGCGCACGCGCGTCGTCCCCCGCGAGGGTCGCCAGGCGCGACGCGGCGCAGAGCCCGCGCACCGCCGTGATCGAGGTGTAGGCGAAGGGCTTCTGTTTGCCGTTCCAGTGATGCTCCCAGATCGAGGAGTCGGCGACGATCAGACCCGTCGCCGGATCGACGAGCTTAACCAGCAAATCCGCTGCCTTGTCTCGCACGGCCGGCCAATACGCATCGAACATCGTCTTGTCGCCGGACTCGGCGAGATACGAGCCGAGGGCCCAGAGAAACAGCCCGATGTTGTCGAACTCGATGTTCGGGCCATCGACGTTGGTGTCGCTCTCCTCGGTCCCATCACCAAAATAGCGGGTCACCGAGACGAGGTAGTCCTCGCCGACGTACGACTTGTACTCGACGCCCGTCTTCGCCTCGAGCATGAAGAGCAACCCGCGCTTCGCCTCGTCGAGCAAGCCGACGCGCGCCAGCGCCGTGATCGCGTACGCCGCATCGCGGACCCAGCTGATGTTCCAGATCCCGGGAACGAGGCTCGCCACGATCTGCCCGTTCGGCTTGTAGCTACCGCTGTTCGTCTCGTTGACCTGACCCATTTTCAACATCACCAGCGAGTGCAGCGCCAACGTGCGCCGATCGCTTCCCGATGTGACGCTACTCGGCAGCTTCGCCTTGGCGATGAACGCCGCCCAGGCGGTGCTCTCCGCGTCGAGGAGCGCCTGGCTCGCGCGGCCGTTCACAAAGCTCGTCACGGCGCTCATCTCTGCGTTCTTGTTGCTCTTCTGCGTGTAGACCATCAGCACGCCGCGGTACTGCGTCGCACCCGGGGCGAGCGAGCCGAGATCCCACTGAAAACCCGGGACCAGGTTGTCGTCGAAGAACTCGCCGTTGAGCCCATCGTTCAGCGCCTCGTCCTTCCCGTCGAAGCGATTGAAAATATTGATCGTCTCGTAGTGCGTCGGCGCCTCGAGCGGCTTGTAGAGCATCTGGTGCTGCGAGTCGTCTCCGCTCTCGAGGAGAATCCCGCTCGGCGCATCCCACGACGCCGACTCGGGCTTGCTCAGGGGAAACGGAGCGCCCGTCCCGACGTGGAAGTTGTGCAGCGAGTACAGCGAGAGGGTGTGCGCGGTCGTCGACGACTTGTTGGTAACCCGGATCACCATCGCCACGGCATGACCCGCGTACCCCAGCGGCGAGAAGAAGAAGCGCTGGAACTCGAGGTCGCCGACCATCTCGGTGACCTGCACGATGCCCGTCCCCTCGACGTAGCCGAGCGACACCGGCTGGAACGTCCCGGTCGTCATCTTCGGAAACCATTTGAAGGTGCCGTCGATCCGCACGCCGAAGTATGCGTCGTAGAGCAGATCGACGGTCTCGGTGTTCTTGTCGCGGTTGCGGTAGAGATGGTCGTAGAAGTCGCTCAGCTCGCGCACCTCGGCGTCGTAGATCGCCGAGGAGTAACCGTTCGAGATCACGAGCTTGGAGAACGACTTGTGGGGCAGCACCTGAGCGGCCGCGCCGCCGCCCAGCACGAGCTGCCAGGCGATCCCGATGGCGAGCGCCACCACAGCCGATCCGATCGTCCTCTTCATGGCGCATCCGGCACCAGGATCATCCCGGTCCAACCGGCCAATCCCTGGATTTTCAATTGGTTGTTCGAGATCGTGACGCTCGCCCCGCTGAGCTTGTCGCGGAGCGTCTTGCCGTCGAGAGCGAGGGCCCCCGGAATGTTCACCGTCACATCGTGGCTATTGGTGTCGCGATTGAGCACGACGATCGCCGCATTTCCCGGCCCGAGAAAACGTGTGTAGGCATAGACGTTGCTCTCGATCAGCAGCGTCGCCCGGCCGCCGCGCCGCAGAGCCAGCGTATCGGCCCGCGCTTTTCCGATCGCCTGCACCGTCGCCAACATCGTCTTCTCGAAGCCCGACAACTCACCGTCCCCGAAGCGCATCTTGCGGCGATTGTCGGGATCTCCCGCGCCGGGTAATCCGATCTCATCGCCATAGTACAACAGCGGCACGCCGGGTTGCGTAAAGACGAACAACAACCCGAGGGCCATCTTCTTGTACGGCAGCTCGATGTTCGGCGCCTGCGGCGGCCCGTCCCAGGCTTGCTGCTTCACGTCACTCCAGAGCTTGCCCGCCTGGTGGCACTCGGCCAGGCCGTTGCACGCCTCGTTGATGAAGCGCGAGATGTCGTGATTCCCCAAGAACGGCGACATCAGCGCGTCACCATATTCGCTGGCGCTCTTGTTCACCGCGTTGTCGAGATCGAAGAAGTTCCCGTCGTAGGCGAACGTGCCGATGATCGGCCAGAGCAGGGTGAAGTCGTACTGGCCGTCGAGCTGATACGGCCCGAGGTATCTCTTGATCAGGCTGTGCTCGCTACCACCGGCGAAGGTCTCGCCGACCAGATAGAAGCGCGGGCCGAACACCTCCATCTCGTCGCGGATGCGCAGCGAAATCGTGCGCGAGATCACGTCGGGCATGTGCTTGACTGCGTCCAGGCGCAGCCCGTCGACGTCGAACTCGCGCACCCACCAGAGCGTGTCCTCGGTCATCTGCTTGACGACCTCGTGCTCGCGATAGTTCAGGTCTGGCGTGTAGGTGTCGAACCAGCAGGTCTCGGCGTAGGCATTCCAGTCGCAGCCGTTGCGGCCGCAGACGCAGGTGTCCGGCGTGCCGTTGAACCACGACGTGTTCTGGTGCTCCTTGTAGTACGGATGATTCGAATGGGTGTGGTTCAGCACCAGGTCGAAGATCACCCGAATCCCCTGGTCGTGCGCCGCCTTGACCATCTCTTTGAGCTTGTCTGGCGTGCCGAAGTGCTCTTCGACGCTTCGCGGCGCCTCGGGCCAGTAACCGTGAAACCCCGTGTACTGCTTGCCGTACGAGCCGAGATAGCCCTTGTCCTCGGGGTTGTCGTAGACCGGTGAGAGCCAGATCGAGCGTACGCCGAGCTTGGTGAAGTAGCCCTCTTTCAGCTTCGCGATCACCCCAGCGAAGTCGCCGCCCTGGTAGTTCGAGAGCTCGGGCACGTCGGCCTGCGGCGCATCGTTGGAGGGATCGCCGTTGTAGAAGCGGTCGGTGAAGACGAAATACATCAGCCCGTCGCGCCAGTCGAAGGCTTCGCTCTCGACCCAAAGCGGAACGAAGAGCCGCGGTGTCTTTCGTCCGCCCTTGTCCATCGCCTCGACGCGCAAGCTGTGTTTGCCCTTGGCGAGGCCCTCGAGCTGAATCGTGATCGACTCGGCCTTGTCGTCGACGCTCGGCGTGATCACGGTTCCGGCGCGGGTGACCACCAACGACGCGGTGTCGAGCTCGTTGTCGGCGACCCCGTTGGCGCGGACGAACTGAATCACCGCGCTGAGAGAGCCCGAGGCATTGGCCTTCGCGCTCAGCACCTTCCAACCGGGCGTCTTGCAGTCGACGACCCGCAGGTTCGAGTTCTCGACGTACTGCGACGACCCACTGTCCCAGACGTATTTGGTATAGGGGTTGGCCGGGTCGAGGAGCCACTGCCCATCGACCACGAGCTTGTACCCATATTCGCCGGCGGCGACGGTCAGCGCGATGCGGAACGAGCCGTCGGCCTGCTTTGTCAAGGGGTGCGACGTCGGGCTCCAGCCGTTGAACTCCCCGGCGATCACGACGTTCGTCGCCGGCCCCGTCGGCTGGTAGCGCACGACGGTCTCACACGACTTCACGACGGGATCGACGGGGATCTCGACCTCGACTTGGACGTCCTGTTCGAGATCGGGCGTCGCGAGGGTGTCCTCCCCCGAATCGTTGGGCAGGGAAAAATCCTCGAAGCCAAAATCGAACTCGATCGCCAGATCGGGAACGATCACCAGGTCCGGGCTCACGTCCGTTGGCGGCAAGACCTGGTCGTTGGGGCCATAGTACCCGCTGTAGCCGCCGTTCCCCGGCGCATCCCCGGGATCGTAGAACGGCAGATCCGGTTCGTAAAAATAGACCACCTTCGTGCGGTCGCAGGAGAGCTCGACCGAACTGAAGACGATCATCGTTACCAACAACAAGAAGGGAGCGCTGAGCTTGAAAATTGGCCACTGGCGGAGTGAGCCGCTGGACGAACCGGCGGATTCGGCGGGAGGTTCGGCTTTCATATCGCCTCTAGCTGCGCTGGGCTTCGTGATCGACCTGTTCAGACGTTACAGAAAAGCGGTGACGGGATCAAGGAGAATGGAAGAGAAAATTCCCTTGCAATCGATCGATTTCTCTGCCATATTCGTGCACCGTTTCGATGCTGGTCCTTTGAGGAGGTATAGCTTTGCAGTTTCAACCTGTTGTTCTGGGTCCACTGGAAGTCAAAGTCGAAAATAAAGATTTCGGCCGCGCGTTGAAAGCCTTCAAGCGCAAGTTGGCACGGGAAGGCCTGTTCAAAGAGCTGAAGAAGCGACGGTACTACGAAAAGCCGTCCGAGCGCCGCAAACGCAAGCGACGTGAAGCCGAGCGACGACGCCGCAAGCGCATGCGCGCCCGTCTCCGCGCTAAGGGCGGTCGGCGCGGTTGATTTCCGCCTTACGGATCAGCCAGCTCCAGCCATCTTTCACGAGCGTCAACCGCACGCGATCCGTCTTCTGCCACGGTGAAATCACCCGTGCTTGGTCGTCTTTCGCCCGCGAGGCCCAGACCACGCACCAGAGGGTGACCTGAGCCGTCTTGTTGTCCGGCGCGATCTCGATCTCCACATCCCCATATTGTGCTTGAATGACAGCGAAGCGCTGCGTCGCAAAGAAGACGTATCCCTGCACCGCGCGACGATCCCCCGCCCAGGGGCCCTGATAGGCGACGTGGACGTGGCGGACGATCCCGCGCACGTCGCGACGATTCGCCGCTTCGGCGAGCTCGCGGAGCATTCGTTCGATTCGAGCCTGGTCGCTTTCGCACGCCTTCGGCACCAGCCAGATCCCCAGAACCAGGACGAGACCGCTTGCCAGATAGATCAGGTGCTTGAGCTGCATCGTCGAACGTCACGCCTTCTCGCGAAACGGTAGACCCCCCCGGATGCCACAGCGCCACGTACCGCTCATCGAACGATAGGTGTATTCGCAGTCGATCGGCTCGACCGTCGCCAGCTCCGTTTCGAAGCGACGCAACACGTCGGGCAGGAAGTCGGCGTCCTGAATTCGCCCCTGATAGCTCAGCCCGGTATCGGCGAAGAGCGCCGCGAAGACCAGATCGCTCTCGGCGTCGTGGACGAGATAGCCGAAACCAGCGAAGTCATCGAGGTTCGGCTTCCCCAACACGCGCCAGAGCCGACCGAGGAACGCGCCCGAGCCGAGGGCGGCGCCCTCCGGGTTGATCTCGCGGCGCATCAAGAACATCGTCGTGCCCCGGATACGCAGCTCGAGATCCGCGGGGGAGAAGCTCGAAACATCAGCAGCGCCCTGCGCAGGCGCGCCTTTTCGAGCCGGGCTCGGATCGCTCTCGCCGTCGGCGGTCTCGTTCGCCGTCAGGGCCTCATCGAGACGGCTGGCCGAGGCGAGGAGCTGCTCCACCGCCGCCGAAGCATCGAGCAACGGCTTTCGTTTCAAGAGCTCGGCGAATTCGATCTTCCAGAGCTCGGTGTGGAGTGTGCGCGCCGCCCGCGCCAGCTCGCGATACACCGCCAGCAACGAGTCAGGATTCGGATCCCGCGTTCTCATTGGCGTCCTCCGGAAGCGCGACCCACTCCACGATCTCGAGCCCAAAGCCCGACAGACCGCGGAAGGCGCGATGGTTGTTCGAGATCACGCGCAGCTTTCGCAACCCCTGGTCGCGGAGGATCTGCGCACCGACACCGAAGTCGTAAAACGGGCGGATCTTCTCGATCCCCGGGTCGTAGCGTCGGCGCTGACGCTCCGGGATCTGGCCGACGACCGCCGGCTCGAGTGGCTCGTCGCTCTGAATGTAGAGCACCAGCCCCTTGCCCTCGGCGGCGATCAGCTCCAACGACGCCCCGAGCTTGTCGCCCGTCGTCGCGCCGAAGCGACCGAAGAGGTCGGCGACCATCTCTTGGCGATGTACGCGAACGAGCACGGGCTCGTCGACACCGAACTCGCCGAGGCGCAGCACGACGTGTTTTCGCTCGGTGAGGCGGTTTTGATAGACGGTCAGCATGAAGGCGCCGTGGGTCGTCGGCAGCTGCGACTCGGCGATGCGCTCGATCAGAGTCTCGTGCTGGACACGGTAGCGAATCAGCTCCGCGACGGAGACGATCTTGATCCCGTGGCGCTGGCGAAACGCAAAGAGCTCGGGCAGGCGCGACATCGTCCCGTCGTCGTTGAGGATTTCGCAAATCACCGCGGCGCGCCGCAAGCCGGCGAG
Source organism: Myxococcales bacterium (assembly GCA_020430585.1). Taxonomy (GTDB): domain Bacteria; phylum Myxococcota_A; class UBA9042; order JAGQJP01; family JAGQJP01; genus JAGQJP01. Next base: position 12,614 of record JAGQJP010000518.1, read on the forward strand.
GCGCGCCAGGTCGACGGAGCCCTCGGTCTGTCCGCTACGGATCAAGACCCCGCCGGGTTGCGCCCGCAGCGGGAAGATGTGGCCGGGCGTGACGAGCTCCCGCGGCCCCGAGCGGTCGTCGATCGCCACCTGGATCGTGCGCGCGCGGTCCGCTGCGCTGAGCCCCGTCGTGATCCCCGTCGCCGCGTCGATCGAGACGGTAAACGCCGTGCCGTAGGGCGAGGTATTCTGCATCACCATCTGCCGCAACCCGAGGCGCTCCACGCGCTCGGGCGAGAGGGCGAGGCAGATCAGCCCGCGAGCGTGGGTCGCCATGAAGTTGATCGTCTCTTTGCTCACCATCTCCGCGGCGACGACCAGATCACCTTCGTTTTCACGATCTTCGTCGTCGACGAGGACGACCATCCGGCCGCGACGAATCTCCTCGATCGCGTCCTCGATCGAGTCGAGCTGATCGCCGACCGGCTTCTCTTCACTCATGCAAACCCCTCGCCATCTCTGCCTCTCAGCCGCGCACCGAGGCGGGCTCCATCCACACATCGACCCAATCGCCGACTCGCACGGCGGGACTCTGCGCCGCGAGCCGAATCAGACAGCTGCCCTGGGAAAACCCCAACAGATCACCAGAGCCATTGTAGCGCACGGGACGAACGACCGTCTCGGCGCCTTCGCGGACCCAGATCGCCGGCAGGTAGGTCTCTCGCGAACCGCAGGGAGGCAACTCATCCATGCAGCGCAACGGCACGATCAGCGGGTCGATCGCCGTAGCGCCCTGCAAACCGAGCAGCGTCGGCGCGACGAAGAGCTGCATCATCACCGCCGAGGAGACGGGATTTCCCGGCAGTCCGAAGACCAACAGCTCGCCGCGGGTGCCGAAGAGCAGCGGCTTCCCAGGCCGGATCCGGACCTTGTGGAAGCCGATCTCGACGCCGACTTCACGCAGCGCCGACTCGACGAAGTCGTATTGTCCCATCGAGACACCGCCGGAGAGCAGCCAGAGATCCGCACCCTCCGCCGCCGCGAGGGTCTCGCGCAACGCTCGCGGATCGTCGGCGATCCGTGCGCTGACCAGCACCTCGCCCCCCGCCTGCTCGACGTAGGCGCCGATCATGTAGCGATTGCTGTCGCGAATCTGCTGCGGCTTCGGGGTCTCGGTCACCTCGACCAGCTCGTCACCCGTCGACCAGACGGCGACTCTCGGCCGCCGATAGACGGGCACGGCGCCATACCCGAGGGCACCGAGAGCACCGACCAGGCCCGGACGAATGAACGCGCCGGCCCGCGCCACCGTGTCGCCGCGTCGCGTATCCTCACCCTGTCGGCAGACATTCTGGTAGGGCCGCGAGACGGCCGCCGTCAAGCGAACGCGACGGCCGTCGTCGAGGGGCTCGCTGTTCTCGACCATCTGGACCGCGTCGGCGCCAGGCGGCAGTGGCGCGCCCGTCATGATCCGCATCGTCTGTCGCGCGCCAACCTCTCCCGTCGGCCAGACGCCAGCGGGGATTTCACCGATCACCTCGAGCTCGGTCGGCGCCTCGACGACGTCCGCGGAACGAACCGCAAACCCGTCCATCGCCGACCGATCGAAGGGAGGAAAGTCGCGATCCGCCGCTATCGTCTGGGCCAGCACGCGACCAACGCTCTTCGAGAGCGGCACCAGCTCCGTCTGCCGTGGGGCGAGCCTCCGTTTCACGATCTCCAGCGCTTGCTCGTAGCTCAACATCTGAAATGGTTCCTCAATCGTTGCCGATCGGTCGGCTTCAGGCGCTCTCTCCCGCCTCGGGATCGTCGGGCAACGCGCTCATCGCCAGGCGAATCTGCTCGAGGTTCTGCCGATCCCGCAGGTAGCGGGCGGCGATCACGTCGCTGATCCCGAGTAGGTGGTAGGCCCCGTATTGACTCAGCACGCGCTCTTCGGGGTCTAGATGCCCGTCGCTCCAGGCGTCCAGGACGACCGGAAGGAACAGCCCGAAACGGTGGAGCACGGCGCGCACTTGTTTGCGCAACCCCGAGCTCGGCGGCTCGGGCAGCGACCGTCCTTCGGCGAGGGCGTCGAGCGAGGCGAGGACGTAGCGATCGATGGAGATCACCCGCTTGACCTGCCGCCGTGCCAGCTCGGCGTGTTCCATCCCAGCGAGGGCGCGGAAACCGTGGACGCCGACGATGAAAACGAAGTAGTGCTTGAAGAGCTGGAAGCTCGCGGCGACGCGGGGGTCGATCTCGAAGTCGTCTTCGACCCCGAGCCCCGCCGAGAGGGCCCGGTCGACGATGCGCCGGGCGTGGCCGAGGATCTCGACCTCGACGTCGGCGGTGATCAGGGTTCCCGAGGGGATCGCCTCGCTGCCCCAACCCGAGTGCGACGGTACGCTCCGTTCGTACGCGCCACGACCCTCGCGATAGAGCACGACGACCTCGCGCAGGATCGCGTCCGAGGCGAGGTCATAGTACGGGCCATAGTCGACGAGCGCCCGCAGGAACAACGTATTCTTCGCCGCACCTGCGAAGACGGCGCCGGCGTCGGCGAGGGCCCGATCGAAGAAGTTGCAGAAGGCCGAGGCGCGCATGTAGGCCGAGTTCGGCGACGATGTGTCGTGCTGGGTGATCTCTCCGAGGCGCTGTTCTTCGCCTTCGAGATAGAGGGTGTAGAGCTCTTCACAATGGACGTGATATTCCGAGGGAATCCCGAAGGCCTCCATCGTCAGCTCGCGCATCCGCGCCTCGTGGGGCGACTCGGAGCCGTAGAGTCCGAGCTCGGCGAAGTGCAGGCCGGCCAGAAGCTTGTACGCAAAGACGTGCTTCTTCCAGAGCATCGGATTCCATCTGCTGGGACCAGAGACCACGGCTCCTCCTCGCCTCGAAGGTTCCTCGGATCATACCAGCCCGCGAGGGAAACCACAATCATTCTCGGCCCTCTGGATATTGTCAAGGCGACCGCCGACGGGTATGATCGCCCCGAGCCCGTCGACGGGTGATCGACGCCAGCGTCGTCGAAAGGAGCGGAGCGATGGCCGGAGTGAGCCGCAGCTCGATCATCGAGACCAACTTCCGCGCTGCGATCGAGGCGCTTCGAGGCGACGAGCGGGCGAAGCCCTCGCCTGACGATCGCGTGCGCGCCGGCTCGTCTTTGACCTTTCGGCGCGCCCTCGAGATCTTCACCAGCCAGCTCTACAGCCGCTATCTCGATCTCTGCGCCCGAGAGCTGAAGAATACGAGCCAGTCGTTCTACACCATCGGCTCGTCGGGACACGAAGCGAACGCGGCGGTCGCGGCGGTCACCCAAAACAGCGATCTGGCGCTCTTGCACTACCGCTCGGGGGCATTCTACCTACAGCGGGGCTTCGACCACTTCGGCCGGATCCCGCTCGACGATGTGCTGCTCGGTCTCGTCGCCTCGAAAGAGGAACCGATCGCCGGGGGACGCCACAAGGTCTTTGGCCGTCGCGAGCTGAACATCCCGCCCCAGACCTCGACGATCGCCTCGCATCTGCCGCGCGCCGTCGGTTGCGCACTGATGCTCGACCGCCGCGGGCGGAGGGGTCGCTTCTTCGACGCCCCGAAGGACGCGATCGTGATCTGTAGCTTCGGCGACGCCTCGTTGAACCACCACAGCGCCGTAGGCGCGATCAACACCGCACTCTGGGCGGCGCACCAGAATCTGCCGGTGCCGCTGCTCTTGGTCTGCGAGGACAACGGCCTCGGCATCTCGGTGCCGACGCCCGAGGGCTGGATTGCGACGCAGTACCATCGGCGCCCCGAGCTTCGCTATCGCCACGCCGACGGTCGGGACCTCGCCGAGACCTACGACGTCGCCCGCGAGGCGGTCGAGCTCACACGCAGAACGCGGCGCCCCGTCTTCTTGCACCTCACCACGGTCCGCTTGCTCGGCCACGCCGGGTCCGACGTGGAACAGAGCTATCGCAGCGCCGAAGAGATCGCCGCCAGCGAGAGCGCCGACCCGCTGGTCGCCAGCGCGCGCCTCTTGATCGAGTCGGGCTTCCTCAGCGCCGACGACGCCCTCGCATTCGACGCCCGCGTCCGCGAGCACGTGTTCCAGCGCGCCCGCTGGGCCACCGAAAGACCGAAGCTGACGACCGCCGACGAGGTGATCGCGCCGCTGGCACCCCTCGACGATAGCGCCCTGGCCTCCGAGCTCTCCACCCCGCGGGATCCCGAGGCTCGGCGCCGCTTCTGGGGCGCTCGACTGCCCGAGGATGACCGCCCGCGCCACCTCGCTCGACTCGTCAACTACGCTCTCGGCGATCTTCTGGCGAACGAGCCGCGGGCGCTGATCTTCGGTGAGGACGTCGCCAAAAAGGGCGGCGTCTACAACGTGACCCAGGGCCTCCTCGAACGCGCGGGCGCAGGCCGAGTCTTCAACACGCTGCTCGATGAAGAGAACATCCTCGGCCTCGCCCTCGGCGCCGGGTTGCTCGGCTACCTGCCGGTCCCCGAAATCCAGTACCTCGCCTACTTGCACAACGCGATCGATCAGCTCCGCGGCGAGGCGTGCAGCCAGCAGTTCTTCTCCCAGGGCCAATACAGCAACCCGATGATCGTGCGCATCGCTAGCTACGCCTACCAGCGCGGTTTCGGTGGCCACTTCCACAACGAGAACGCGGTCGCGAGCCTGCGCGACATCCCGGGCCTACTGATCGCCTCACCGAGCCGAGGCGAGGATGCCGTCGGGATGCTGCGCACCTGTACGGCGTTGGCGAAGCGTTGCGGACGGGTGATCGCCTTCCTCGAACCGATCGCCCTCTACATGACGCGGGATCTCCACGACGAGGGCGATGGGCTCTGGAGCGACGCCTATCCCGGGCCCGACTTCTCGGTACCCCTCGGACGAGCCCGAGTGTATGGTGACGGGACGGACATCACCATCCTCAGCTTCGCCAACGGTCTTTACATGAGTCTGCGGGTCACCGAGAAACTCCGCCGCGATGCGGGAATCGACGCCCGCGTCGTCGACTTGCGCTGGCTCAACCCACTGCCTCTCGAGGATCTGCTGGCCGAAGCGAACGCGACCGGTCGAGTCCTGATCGTCGACGAGACGCGGCGCAGTGGCGGCGTCTCCGAGGCGATCGTCACCGCACTCGTCGACGCGGGGTACGGCGGCACGATCGAGCGCATCTGCTCGCTGGACAGCTACATTCCGCTCGGCGCCGCGGCGAATCTCGTGCTCGTCAGCGAAGCGCGGATCGCCGAACGGATCGAGGCGATCGTCGGTCGTGGATCTCGGCGGGCGGCTCTGGTATAGTAGGAGGGTTGTCGTGACCGAGGGCTCCACGGCATCAGCCTCAGACGTTGAATTCCACGGAAAGCGGTCGAGACGCAGCACGATGGCGGAGCGCAAACGATTTTTCTCGGCAAAGCGGGCGATCCGGCATCTGCTCGGGTGCACGCTCGTCTTGATCTGGATGGGCAACTGCGCCGGCAACGGCTGCGAAGGGTGCGGAGGCCTCGGCAATCCGAACTACAAGTTCCCGCGCCAGCGCGCGATCACGGGCGTCGTCGAAGCGCGGATCACGCAACCGGGATTCGACTTCATCGCCGAAAACTTGAAGACGCTGATCGGGATCTTCTTCAAGGTCGATGCGAACGGCGTGGCGACCATTCCCTTGAGCAGTCTCGGACTCGGGAATGTCGACGTCCTCGACTTCGGCCTCGTCTCCGCCTCGCTCCGGGATCTCGTGGTGACGATCGACTTCACCCAGCTGACGATCGAGCTCGTCGAGAACTCGAGCCCCGCGCGAATCCGCGTGCGGATCGACAACGCCAGCGTCGGGCTCAAGGACGGAACCGTCGCCGCCGAGTTTCTCTTCGGCATCGGTGACGCGGGCTGCAAGATCGCCAATGGCGTCGACGTCGGCCAGCCGACAGAGCGGATCACGAAACTGACGGCGGATCTCTTCCTGATCATCGCCGTCGACTCGGACAAACGGATCAACGTCTCGACACAGATCCAACAGATCGACCTGCAGGACATGGGGGTCAAGCTCGAGGTCGACTGCAACGTCGCCGAATGCCTCGACGGAAAGCCCCAGGGCTCGACCTCGGAATGCGGCGAATGCCAGACGCTCTGTCCTCTTGCGGACTTCGGCGCGAGCGTGGCGAGCGGAATCCAGGGGCTGCTGAAGAACCAGATCAACGCGCTGTTGACCAACTTCGGCGACTTTTTGGTCAAGACGCTGCTCGACGCGACGATCAACGACAAGACCCTCGAGCTCGAGGGCGAGCTCAACCTGGCGAGCTTCCTCCAGGGCTTTCTGCCGAGCGTCAAGCGCGCGCTGCCTCTCGGCTTTCTGATCAGCCCGGGAGCCAACGGAATCATCGTCAACGGCACGGGAAATTCGGTCGGCCTCGATCTCAAGCTCGATGGCGGCCTCGACAGTACGCTGGTCCACGGTTGCGTGCCGCCCGTCGAGAGCGAGCCGACGTTCAACGCGGGGACGCCGCCATTCTACGACGGCTCGGAGCTCGACGCGCAGGGCAACCCCTTCACCTATCACGTCGGCCTCGGTATCTCGGCGGCCTTCATCAACCAGGCGGTCTGGGCGGCCTACAAGAGCGGGCTGCTCTGCATCGCGCTGACCACCGATGACATCCACCGCATCAGCGACGGCAAGGTGACCCTCACCGCTGCCGCCTTCGACCTGATCCTGCCCGGCTTCCGACAGATCTCGTCGACCAAGGCGCCGCTTCTGGTCGAGATTCATCCGCGGATCGCGTCGACCGACTTTCCCGTCGTCCAGCTTCAGGACGGCGACAAGCTGCTGCGCTTGCGCCTCAAGAACAGCGGGATCAGCCTCTTCACCACGATCGAGAACCGCACCGCGCGGGTCTTTCAAGTCAACGCCGATCTCGACATCACCCTCGGCCTGACGGTCTTGCCCGACAACTCGCTCCAGGTCGATCTCGGTACGATCGACGTCAAGAACGTGCAGCAGGTCTACAACGAGCTCTTCGCCGGGGCGAAGCTCGAAGAGATCCTCTCCTTCGTCCTCGACCTGGCGACGAGCTACCTGCTGAAAAACGGCCTCACCTTCGATCTCGACATCGACCAGCTGGCGACCCAGTTGGTGGGCCTGCCCGTCAGCGCGACGGTCCACGATCTGAAGGCCGACGGGGCGGCCAAAGACTGGCTCTCGATCTTCGTCTCCCTCAAGCTCGCGGGCACGAGCGGCCTGACCTTCAAGCCGACGACGCAGATCCGGGCGCTCGACCTCGGCTCTCTGGTTCGCTACGAGGGGCGCCGCGCGCTACCGACGGGCGAGCTGCGCCTCGCGGTGGAGGTCCCGGGCGTGCGCCGCGACCTCGAGTATCAAGTGCGGGTCGACGGCGGAATGTGGCGCACCTGGCAACGCGGGCCGAAGCTCCGGGTGCGGAGCGCTCGCCTCTACCTGCAGAGTCGCCACACGATCGAGGTGCGCTCGCGCCTGGTGGGCGAACCGAAAAGCCTCGAGCGGACGCCCGTCAGCCAGAGCTTCTACCTCGACCTCGAGACGCCGACGCTGCGACTGCGGCGCGTGGGAGACCGACTGGTCGCCGACGTCGACGAATCGGTCACCGCCGCGGCCGACCTGCTCTACAGCTACCGCGTCGACGGGGCGCCGTTTTGCGCCTTCTCCCGCGGCCAACGGGAGATCGATCTGCGCTCGCTGCCGAGCAGCGCGCGGCGCGTCGAGATGCGGGTCAAAGACGGCGGAGGAAACATCGCCCTGGCGAGCTACACCCTCGAAGACGCGCCTCTCGCCCCCTCGACCGCGCCCCAACCCCGTTCCGGTTGCCAGGCTAGCGAGGCCGGCGACGGCCCGCTCGTGCCCGCCCTGTTGATCGCCGCGGTCGGCATTCTCTTCGCTCTCCTTCGACGGCGGGGGGTTTTTTTTTTTGCGGGCGCTAGCCTGATCGCCTGCGCCCTCGTGCTGCCGCACTGCACACGGACGAACCTCGGCCCGATCCCCTGCGAGAACACCTCGCAGTGTCCGTCGCACTACGTCTGCGCCAAGTCGAAGGGCTACTGTATCGCCGCGCGCAGCTGCACGAGGTCCGAAGAGTGCTGTCCCGGCCAGAAGTGCTTCAGCGGGCTCTGCACGGACGCGGGAGAGTGCGACCAACAAAACGCCTGCGTCGGCGACGACAAGACCTGCATCGACGGCATCTGCCGCCGCACGAGCTGCAGCTCGAACAGCGACTGCACCTTCCCGAACCGCTGCCTCGGCGGCTATTGCCTGGTCGACCTGCCTTGCAACGGTCGCTGTGGCGATGAAGAGGCCTGCGTCACGCCGCTCGACCTCTGCGTGTCGCGCTCGCAGTTCTGCGGCAGCACGAGCTGTCAGCCGGGTCAGGTGCTGGTCGTCGCCAACGCCTACGCGCAGATCGGCGCGATCTGCGAAGAGAGCAGCCCGAGCTGTGAGTGCATCACCTCGCCCGAGCTGCCGCCGGGCAAATACGGCGCCTACGCGCGAATCGCGATCGATCGCGGCACGACACCCGTCATCGCCGCCTACGACAAGACCTACGGCGACCTCGTGCTCCTCGAGCTGAACGTCAAGCAGCAACCGGTCGCGCTGCGCTATATCGACGGGATTCCGCCGGACGGGCGTGTGGTCTACGATCCCAAGGGGCCGCGCGGCGGGATCGTCGATCCCGGCGACGACGTCGGGCTCGAGCCGGCGATCGTCACGGGACCAAACGGCTACATCGCGATCAGCTACTACGATCGCACACACAAGAGCTTGAAGCTCGCCTACCGTAGCGCCGTCGACCAGCCCTTCACGATCTTGACCCTCGACCAGGACCAGATGGTCGGGCGCTACAGCTCGCTCACGATCGACGCGCAGAGCCGATTGCACCTGGCCTACTTCGTCGAGCTCGACCAGAACGGGGAGACCGGGATCCGCTACGCCCGCTCCGACAGCTTGACGCCAACCGACGGGTCTCAATTCACGGGCACCTGGGTCAAGCGGATCAAGCGACCGAACCTGACGACCCCCTGCAACTCGTCCTGCCTCGACGACGAGGCGTGTATCGAAAAGAACGGCGCCCAGGTCTGCCGCACCCTCGATAGCACTCCCTGCAGCCCATTCTGCGGCCCCGGCAGCGTCTGCGTCGACGGGGATTGCGTCGTCGAGCTGCGGCCGCTCCCCGAGACCGACCGGATCCCGGTCGGCATCGGCCTCTACACCTCGATCGCCGTGCGCGACCAGCAGGTCTACCTCGCCTACTACGACAGCATCGAGGGCAACCTGCTCGCCGCCCGCGGCAATCTGAGCACGGGCTTCACCTCGTTCGTGATCGACGGCGCTTCCCCTGACGGAACCGATACGGGCGACATCGGTCGCTTCGCGCACCTGGTGATCGCCCCCTCGGGGACGATCGGGATCGCCTATCAAGACACCGACAACGGCTATCTGCTCTATTGGAGCGGAACGGACTTGGAAAACGGGACGATCGAGGTCGTCGACGACGGCTCGAACCCCCTCGTTCGCTCGCTCGTGGGAGCCGACGCGCGGCTGCTCTTCGGGCCCGACGGACAACCGCGCATCGCCTATCAAGACGCCACCTTCAACGACGTGAAGTACGCACGATACGTCGCGGGAAGCTGGCAGCTCTCGACGCTCGCCGAAGACGGCGCGCTGGGGTATTATGTCGATCAGGTCTCGACCGGGAAGGACGTGCTCGTCTCCTACCTCGAGATCGCCCTCGATGCGGCGCTGCAGGTGCAATACACGATACGGGTGCTGATCGTGCCCTACAATCGATAGCGACGTCGGCGATATCTCGTCGGCCCGCCTGGTAAAAGCTTGGCAAATCGCGGTGTAGCGATAGGATGGAGACAACCCAATGAAGATACCCATTCCAGGAGGAACGGCGATGATCGTCTGGAAGGTCGAGCTCGAAGCGTTCGGCATAACGACGGGCGGATACTTGAAGAGCGATGGCGATCGGTTCTACATGTGGTGGAACGACTGCGAAGGCGATGAGCCCGAGCGCCTCGACGTCGACACGTTCGAGAAAGCGAAGGCGCGCCTCGAGAAAGAGGTTCTCGACGCCTTCACCCTCGAGCTCAACTCGAAGCTCGAAGAGGTCAAACGGGCCGACCAGCTGCTCAAGAACTATCGCACGGGGATCTTGGACAAGTTCTGAGGCAGGACCTGCGGCGGCGAGAGGCTTCGAGCGTCGGCTCCATCGATGCTGCGTGCACCGATCGTCGCGGGGACGTGTCGCTGGTCACGCTCCCGCGAGCTCGCTCCAGAAGGGGATGCGACGTGGCGAGCACGCGGTCGAGCGCTGCCCGATGCCGAACTCGACCGCGAGCCA
>JAGQJP010000519.1 GCA_020430585.1 Myxococcales bacterium
GTGAGCGGGCTGATCGGCCTGCTCTGGCCGCGCGGGGAGGAGTGACCGATGGAACGACCGACGGTGAAGCGTTTGGGCTGGCTCGACCGCTTCCTCACGCTCTGGATCTTCGCCGCGATGGGCCTCGGAATCGCCCTCGGCGTCTTCTGGCCCGGTTTCAACAGCGGCCTGCAGCGGCTCTCGATCGGTACGACCTCGATCCCGATCGCCATCGGCCTGATCCTGATGATGTATCCGCCGTTGGCGAAGGTGCGCTACGAAGAGCTCGGGCGGGTCTTTCGAAACCGTCGCGTCCTCGCCCTCTCGCTCGTGCAGAACTGGGTGATCGGTCCGCTATTGATGTTCGGCTTGGCGGTGCTCTTCCTCCGGGACAAGCCCGAATACATGGTCGGCCTGATCGTGATCGGGCTGGCTCGCTGCATCGCGATGGTGATCGTCTGGAACGACCTCGCCGAAGGGGACCGCGAATATTGCGCCGGGCTCGTCGCCTTCAACTCGATCTTTCAAATCCTCTTCTTCTCGTTCTACGCCTACCTCTTCGCCACCTGGTTGCCCGCGAAGCTCGGTCTGGCGAGCACCGTCGTGGCGGTGACGATCGGCGAGATCGCCAAGAGCGTGGCGATCTATCTCGGCATTCCCTTCGTCGCGGGCTTCTGCACGCGCGTAGTGCTGCGGCGGGTCAAAGGCAATCGCTGGTACGACGAGCAGTTCGCGCCGCGGATCGGGCCGATCACTCTGGTTGCGCTATTGTTCACGATCGTCGCGATGTTCTCCCTCAAGGGTGACACGATCGTCCAGCTCCCCTTCGACGTGCTGCGCATTGCGCTGCCCTTGCTGATCTATTTCGTCGTGATGTTCTTCGTCTCCTACTTCCTCTCCAAGCGCGTCGGGGCGAACTATGCGCAGTCGACGGCGCTCTCCTTCACGGCGGCGTCGAACAACTTCGAGCTGGCCATCGCCGTGGCGGTCGCGACGTTTGGTCTGCATCACGGGGCCGCGTTGGCCGCGGTGATCGGGCCTCTCGTCGAGGTTCCGGTCCTGATCGGGCTCGTCCATGTGGCCCTCGTCATTCGACGGCGCTACTTCGCCGGCGAAGGGCACGCGTCGGACGCCGGGCGGATGACCGCGACCGGCGCTCCGAAGCCACCGAACGACGCGCCGACACCACCGAACGCCGCCGCAGGGGGGACATCGCATGGAACCGCTTGAGTTTCGGAGTATTCTCTTTCTCTGTGTGGCAAACTCGGCGCGCAGTCAGATGGCCGAGGGGCTGGCTCGCGCCCGCTTCGGAGAGACGGTTCGCGTACAGTCTGCGGGTTCGCGACCGACGCGGGTCAATCCCTTCGCGATCCAGGCGCTGGCCGAGCTCGGAATCGACATCAGCGCGCAGCGCTCGAAGTCGGTCGAGACGATCGAGCCCCGGGAGGTCGACCTCGTGATCACCCTCTGCGCTGAAGAGGTCTGCCCCGTCTTTCTGGGCTCTGCTCCGCGTTTGGATTGGGCCCTCCCCGATCCCGACCGCCCCAGCGAGAGGCTGTCCGACGAGCAGCGTCTGCACCATTTTCGGGTCGCTCGTGACGAAATCGCCCGTCGGCTCGAGGAGCTCGCCGCGCTACGCGGCATCCCTCGATAGGTCGCTCTGAATGCGGATTCCGTGTCGCTCGAGATCGCGAAAGAGGCGCTCGGGATCGACCACGACGCCCATCATCTCGAGCCCCGGTCTTCGTGCGCTTCCGTCGTCGAGCTGTTCGATCGCCGCCAGCACGGGGGCGGCGGTGAACAAGAGCGCGTCGTCGTGGTCGATCCGCGCCTCGAGCTCCCGTGTCGTCCCGCCCTGTGTGCCTTTGGCCGCCAGCAAGAAACAGACGGCGCTACCGGGTTTGGAGAAGCGCTTCGCCCCCCAGTGGATCATCCGCGAGAGGGTCGCGCGGCCCCAGCCTTTGTGGATCTTGTAGGCCAACATGTTGATCGGAAACACGACGTTGTCGATGAAGGCGTTGAACCCTGCGGCGTAGACGCCCGCCTCGTCGAGGCCGATCTCTTCGGCGACGCGGCGCAGCTCGGGCATCTCGAGGGGAAAGCACTTCTTCTTGCCCCATTTGCCGCCAAAGTCACGGCTAAGCAGATCGCGATAGGTCGCTCGACGCCACGTTCCGCCGCGCACGAGCGCCCCGCGGTTCTCTCCCACGGCGTCGACGAGCTCGAGGGCCGACAGCGGTGTTTCGAAATCGGGGTCCATCGCCATGAAGATGCGCGCGCACTCCAGTGAATCCAGGCGTGCGCGAGCCCAGCGGATCAGCGGCGCGGGAAGCCCCGGATGAAAGCCGGCCTGGTCGATCAGCGCTACGCCTCGCGCTTTTGCCGCGTCGGCGAGCGGCGTCAGCGTTTGCGCGAGGTTCATCTCGAGATAGTCGCTGCCGATCTCGACGCAGACTCGGGCGATCGTCAGGCAATCACGGGACGCCGTCGTGGCGTTGACGACGACGTCGACGCCCTCGAAGGCATTGCGCATCGAGACTGGGTCCGACGCGTCGGCGACCGCGACGTGGTAGCGCGCGACGTCGACGTGCTCGCGGAAGCTCTTCGCCAGCTGGTCGAGCTTCGTCTTGGTGCGCCCGGCGAGGACGAGCCCGGCGTCGCTGTTTTCGAGGAGCAGGCGGACGAGGACGCGACCGACGGCGCCAGCCGCTCCGAGGACAGCGATACGGTGGTAGCGCTGCATATGCACTCCATCCGGCGAGCGAGACGAAGGATCGGAATCATCGAGAGAATTGTACGCCACTTTTCGAGCAAACGAAAGCGGCGCGGGGCTCACGTCGACTCTTCGAAGAGGATCTTGTAGGCCAAGCCAGCGAGGGCGGCTCCGACGATCGGCGCGAGCCAGAAGAGCCACAATTGGGTGATCGCCCAGCCGCCGACGAAGATCGCGGGGCCCGTGCTGCGCGCAGGGTTGACCGAGAGGTTGGTCACGGGAATGCCGATCAAGTGGATCAGCGTCAGCGAGAGGCCGATCGGGATCGGTGCGAAGCCCACGGGGGCGCGCTTGTCGGTCGAGCCCATGATCACCATCAGGAACATGAAGGTCAGCACCACCTCGGAGACGAGCGCTGCGACCATCGAGTACTTGCCCGGCGAGTGGTCGCCGTATCCGTTGGACGCGAAGCCCCCCGCGAGGCTGAAGCCCGCTTTACCGCTAGCGATCACGTAGAGCACTCCCGCGGCGGCGACGGCACCGAGGACCTGCGCAATGATGTACGGCGCGGCGTCCTTCGCCTCGAAGCGGCCCCCCGCGACGAGGCCGATCGTCACCGCTGGGTTCAGGTGGCATCCCGAGATGTGCCCAATCGCGTAGGCCATCGTCAACACAGTCAAACCAAAGGCGAACGAGACACCGAGCAATCCAATTCCGACGCTCGGAAAGGCGGCGGCGAGCACCGCGCTTCCGCAGCCGCCAAAGACCAACCAAAAAGTGCCGATGAACTCGGCTGTCGCGCGTTTCCCAATAGGCATGCGAAATCCTCCTCTTCTGCGCCGACGTCCGTCGAGCGCGAAGCTCAAAGTCCGAATACCCCAAGACACATCACGTTGAACCCTGCCGCGTAGTATAGACGGCTTCGCAGCCGATTTCATCAAAAATGGATCGTAGCTAACATGCGAAAATCACGCCGAGTGCGCGGGACTGCGCGGCGTCGGTTCCTGGCCGATGGCGCCGGGCTCGGCCTCGAGGGTGTCGTCCTCGCGCAGCTCGTGTGGCAGCTGGTGTCGGCTCTGCGCTCCCATCTCCCGGAGCGTTTCGGCCTGGCGCACGAGATTTCCGCGGCCCCGACTCAGCTTACCGACCGCACGTTCGTGGGCTGCTTTGGCCTGATCGAGGCGACGCCCGACCTCACCGAGGTCTTCGACGAATCCGACTAATTTGTCGTAGAGCCTCCCGGCGCGTTCCGCGATCGCCTCGGCGTTTCGTTGTTGTCGCTGGGTGCGCCAGAGGTGCTCGATCGTCTTGAGGGTCACCAGCAGGTTGCTCGGCGTCACGGGCAACACGCCGAGACGATGGCTCTCTTCGAGGAGCTCTGGGGCCTGGCGCAGGGCGACGACGAGCGCCGCCTCCAACGGAACGAACATCAGCACGAAATCCAGCGAGCGGCCCGGGACCCGCTCGGCGTA
>JAGQJP010000520.1 GCA_020430585.1 Myxococcales bacterium
CCGACAAGCTCGGCACCACCGTGGAGCGGGACATCGAGCTCGGCAGCCTGCGCTCGTACATCGACTGGACGCCTTTCTTCCACGTCTGGGAGCTCAAGGGCAAGTATCCGTCGATCTTCGACAACCCGGATTTCGGGGACGCCGCGCGGGAGCTCTACGACAACGCCCAGCTGATCCTCGATCGGATCATCGACGAGAAGCTGCTGCAGGCCCACGCCCTCTTCGGCTTCTTCCCGGCCAACAGCGACGGCGACGACGTGATCGTCTACAGCGATGATACGCGCACCCGCGAGTGGCTGCGCTTCTACATGCTGCGCCAGCAGATCGCGAAGGCCTCGGACAAGCCGAACTACTCCCTCGCCGATTTCATCGCCCCCGTCGGCAGCGAGGTGAAGGACTATCTCGGCGCCTTCGTGGTCAGCGCGGGCTTCGGCACCGACGAGCTGGCGGCGCAATTCGAGGCGGACCACGATGACTATAATTCGATCATGGTCAAGGCGCTCGCCGACCGTCTCGCCGAGGCCCTCGCCGAGAAGCTCCACGAAGAGGTGCGGCAGCATTGGGGCTACGGGCTGGAGGAGCACCTGACGACCGCCGAGCTGATCAAAGAGGCGTATCGCGGGATTCGGCCGGCGCCGGGCTACCCCGCCTGCCCCGACCACACCGAGAAACGCACGCTCTGGGAGCTGCTCGACGTCGACGCCCAGCTTGGAATTCGCTTGACGACGGGCCTGGCGATGATCCCCGCAGCGTCGGTCTGCGGCTTCTACTTCTCGCACCCCGAGGCGAGGTACTTCAACGTCGGCCTGCTCGGCCGCGATCAGATCGAGTCCTACGCCGCGCGCAAGGGACTGAACCCCGAAGAGATCGAGCATTGGCTCTCGCCCAACCTCGGCTACTCCCCCGACTGAGTCGACCCGCTCTCGCGCTTTCCACCGATCTCACGGTTCTTTTCGCCATCGATCGATTCGATGCGCCGTTCGTGCTCCGCCGTGGCTCGACTCGCCTCGGCGTCTGCGGCGAGGAGCCGATGCTGATCCGGTTCGCCGACGACGGCGTTGCGACCACGTCGCTTGGCGCGATACATTCGGCCGTCGGCGGCTCGCATCAGTGTCGCGACGTCGCCGATCTCGTCGCTCAGGCTGGCGACGCCGAAGCTCCCGCTGGTGTGGAGCGTTGCGCCCTCGAGGGGCACGGCGAGCACGTCGATCGCGGCGCGCAGCCTCTCGGCGATCGTCGTCGCCTCGCGGGCCGGCGTCTCGGGGCAGATGATCGCGAACTCCTCACCGCCGATCCGACCGACGAAATCGCTGCTGCGGGAGACGCCGAGTGCGAGCTCGGCCACTGCCTGCAATACGGCGTCGCCAGCGGCGTGGCCGTGGGAGTCGTTGATCTGCTTGAAGCTATCGAGATCGAAGACGATCAGTGAGAGGTCGCGCGAGTAGCGGCGGGCGCGCTCGAACTCTCGGGCGATCTGCTCTTCGAAGGCGCGGCGGTTGGCGAGCTTGGTCAGGGGGTCCGTGCGAGCGAGCTCTTCGGC
>JAGQJP010000521.1 GCA_020430585.1 Myxococcales bacterium
CGACCCGACCGAGCTTGCGCCGCGAGAGGCGGACGAAGCGCTTCGCCACGTGCTGCATCGCGCTTCCAAAGCGCTCTCGCTCCGCCTCGCGCTGTTCGAGCGGGCGGCTCACGAGGTAACTGCAGAGGCGTGTCAGCGGCATGCGCGTCAGCTCGACGTCGATCGAGATCTCGGCGCGCGCCGCTCTCCCCTGCACCCGCAGACGCTCGAGCTCGGTCATCTTCCCTTCGATCCCCTCGAGAAACGTCTCCTCGGGGATCTCGTGCTTCGCCGCCAACCCCGCGGCGACCGTGTAGGGCAGCTGATAGACGGCGGACTGGCTATAGTGAGCGGCGCGAAACGTCTCGAAGAGCTCGGTCTCGAAGCGGCGCTCGCGCCAGCCGCGAAAGAGAAAGGCCCCCCGCTCGTCGGCAAAGCCGAGGTGCGCGTGCGCGGCCAAACCGCGGATTCGGTTGCGGTACTTCACCGCATCGAACGTCGGATCGCGTCGGGACTCGAGATAGTCTCGAATCACCGCCCGGGTGCGCCGATTGTTCACCCGGCGCTGCCGAAGGGCGTCGAGGGCGCGCAACGCCCGCTGCGGCGGTAGCGAGCGCAACGCGTAGCGAATCAGCTCGCCCTCTTCGCGCCGATCGACATCGGGCACGTCGCGACCACTGGCCAGCAGGTTGACGATGATCTGCGTCTGGTTGAAGTGGTTGATCCCCGCGGCGAGCGTCCGCGCGTAGAGTCGACGGTAGTTCCCTGCGATGTACTGGTGCAAGAAGTCGATCGAAACCGCCTGACCCGCCTGATCGCTATAGAACTCGCGCTGCCCACTGCAGGCGAAGCAGGCATTGATGAACATCACGAGGTCCTCGAGCGTCACGGTCGCCTGTCTCGATTGCCGCTCTGCGCTCATCGGGCGCCCTTCGCCGTTCGAAATCGGTGGAAAAAAGACCGCCCGGGGAGTGGTGAACACGATAAGCTCGTTCGGCTTCAAAGGCAAAACTCGGAAATCGCGCCGAAGTCCCACGGGCGGTCACGATCGGATGCGTGCCAGGCCGGCGGGGGCGTTGGCTCGTTTCGCCGTCGGTCCCCGTCCGCCGTTCGACCATTTTCATCGTAGCACCCTTTTGGCGCAATGCAAGCGAGGTGTGCCGGACGCTGCGGTCCCTCTGCGCGGCTGCGGCGGGCGCCGTGGATCGACTGGTCGGCGCGGCCGTTCTGTGCTACCCTCGCGGGGTGCCGTCCATCACGGGAATCGTAGCAGGGATGCCGAATCCGATGTTCCGCACCGCAATCTCCACCACGCGAGATCAGGCCGCTTCGCCACATCCTTTCGGTTCGCTCTGGCTCCTCGTCGCTCTGTTCGCGTGGATCGGCCTGGGCGCCACGGGCTGTGAGCGCCCCCAATCGATCGACCTCGAGGAGTGGACGCTCTACATTCGTCACGATGGCGATGCGCCGAGCCCGCGTGACGGGCCGAAATCGCCGTCGACCGACTCCGGTCGCCGGATTCGACTGCCGATTCGCCTCGATAACCTGCTACCGCGCCACCATGCGCAGTTTCTCCTCGTCCGATACGTCGACCTCCCGCCGAAATGGCGGAACCGGAAACTGCGGCTAGCGATCCCCTTCTTGCCATCCTTGGCGCGACTGCGCGTCAATGGCGTCCCGATTCAGTCGTCGCGGCTCGAGCAGTTCGACCACTACCGTAGCTACGGACCAGTGATCTGGGATCTCGGCGCCCCCGAAACGCCTCGCCTGAAGCTCGAGCTGATCATCGAGCACACCTGGTCGCAGAGCGCGTGGCTCAGCTGTGTGCCGCGAATCCTCCCCGCCGAGAGTCGCGACCCCGTGCTCACCCTCGCCGAGCTCCAACGCCCAATGGCGTTGATCGCGCTGGCGGTCCAGTTTCAAATGGCGATCTTCTTCTTCGTCGTGTTCTGGATGGGCCGCCAGCGCAGGAGTTATTTCTGGTTTGCCCTGCTCTCGGTCAGTGGCGCCGCCTTCCCCGGCGACGTCTACTCGCTCGGTCAGCTGATGTACGGCGAATACGATATGTTCTTCCTCGCCAGCGGTTTGTTGGTATCGGTCATCGCCTCGCTGAACTTCACCCACGCCTACTTCGACCTCGGCCCGCCGTCGCGCCTCTGGTACATCGCGGCGGCCGTGATCTTCTGCATCGGAGTCGCCGCACCCGGTCCCTTCGATGCGCCGCGGTACGTGGTTCCCCTTGCGTCGGTGCTGATCGGCCTCGCCACGCTCTATCAGATCTTCCTGACCTTTCGCCAGTACCGCCGCGAGGGAAACAGCCGCGGCGCCCTCTGGCAGCTCGCCGCCTGGTGCCTGCTCTTGGTGGGCGTCGGGCCGGAGATCAGCGGATGGACTCAGGGCACCGAGTTACTCGGCGGCGTTCGCCTCGGGGTCTTTGGCTTGACCGCTTTCGGCGTGCTCTTCGCGATGATGCTCGGCACACAACATACCGAAAAGCTCAACGAGACCGAATCGCTCAACCTCGAGCTCGAAGGCAAGGTGGAGCAACTCCGCGCTCGGCGCGATGAGATCGAGCAGCTGAACACCCAGATGCGCCACCAGATCGCCGATCGCTCGCGCCAGCTCTTCTCGGTCCTCGCCTCGGGAGACCGCGGGCGAGAGGCGATCGAGCTCGACGCCGGCTCGATCATCAACGGGCGCTATCGCGTGCGCCGCGAAGTCGGCAGTGGCGGGATGGGCACCGTCTTCGAAGTCGAGCGCCTCACCGACCGACGCCCATTCGCGCTCAAGGTCGCCCACGGCCTGGACAGCTCGCACCTGGCGCGGCTCGCGCGGGAGGCCCAAATCATCTCACAGGTCGCCCACCCGAACGTGATTCGGATCAGCGACGTCGACGTCTCTGAGGGCGGCTACCTCTACTTCGTGATGGAGCTGATCGAGGGTCGCTCGCTGCGCGACGAGGACCAGCGCTTCGGCGATGCGCGCTGGGCGCTGCCGATCATCGCACAAGTCGCACGGGGCCTCGAGATGTTGCACAACCTCGGAATCGTGCATCGCGATTTGAAGCCGGCGAACGTGCTGCTCTCGCTCGACGAGAATCGGCGGATCCGGGCGACGATCGCGGACTTCGGCGTATCGCGGATGGCCCTGGGCGCAGACGTCGCCGCCAAGCTTCGCTACGAGGCTCTACCCCCGCCCCCCGCCGGCACCGAGAGCGCGAAGGGCAACACTGAAGCAGACCACACGACGGTCGGCAGCGTCCCTCGGATCGAATCAGCGAACCCGACGCACTCGGATCGGCGGACAGCGGCCCCGATCGACCGCAAACAGGCGCTCGACACCGACGAAGGCCACCCCTTCGTCCGCTCCCCTGCCTCGAGCCCGTCGCGGGCCATCACCGTGGCGACGCCGCGATCGGCGCGAGCGGCACGCGCGGCGCGCTCGTCGTCCACACCGCGGCACACCTTGACCGCGCCGGGACAGGTGAGCGGGACGCCGGGCTACATGGCCCCCGAAGTGCCGCAGCAGCCGAACGAGCACCGTCCCTCAGCGGACATCTTCAGCCTCGGCGTAATGGCCTATGAGCTCCTCGTCGGACGGCGCCCCTTCGCGACCACCGCGTTCTTCGTCCGCCCTGGCCACGAGTGCCCCTTCGATGCGATCGACACGCTCCGCTCCGACCTGGCTGCCGAGGTGGTCTCGGTGATCGAGCGCTGCCTCGCCTTCGATCCGGAGCAGCGACCGAGCGCCGACGAGCTCGCCCGCGTGATCGAAGCGCAGCTCGCGAAAACGTGACGCAGCCCAGCGAAGGGCTCGAGCATAGCGGATTCTCGATCGGCCCTCGGGAAGCGCGAACCCACAGCGCTCGAGCCGCTCGCGGGCATCGACGGGGTCTTTCGCCCTGAACCGCCGACGTCTCGCCTTCGTAGTGCCCCTCGAACATCGGCGAACGCTCAGTCGCCCTCTTCGGCGCGATACGCGGCGACGTCGATGCCGAGATTCCGCGCCCAGCGGTAGACCTGATAGCGATGTTTGCCGATATGTGCCGAGATCTTGTAGACGTTACCGTGAAAATGAGAGAGCAGGGCCCGCAGCTCAGCCTCGGTCGGCGGAGCGCTCACCGTCGCAGGGATCGCCTCGTCTGCGGGAGCGTCGAGCCGCGTCGCCTCACTCGACGGCGGAGCGAGGTCCAGCGGCGCCCCCGTCGCCTCACTCGACGGTGGGGCGACGACCAGCGGCACGCGCGTCGACCCCTCCCGGACCCGCGTTGACGGATTTGCGTCGGCGATCTGCTGGTGCTCGAGGAGCCGATCGAGGACCCGGGGTCCGAGCTGCAGTGTCGCCCGCTCGCTCTCGATCGCCGCCAGCGCGACGAGGCTCTGCAACTCTCGAACGTTGAACGGCCAGGTGTGGGCCAGGAAGGCGGCGACGAGATCCGACGAGAGCTGGCGGATGCGATCGGGCGCGAAGGCCCGCGTCAGCGCCGGGATGTCCTCGCGACGCTCGCGAAGGGGCGGCAACTTGAGCACCCACTCACTCAGCCGGCTGTAGAGGTCGGCGCGAAACCGCTTGGCGATGACCGCCTCGACCATGTCGCAGTTGGTCGCAGCGACGACGCGCACGTCGATTGGCTTTGCCCGTGTCGCGCCGACGGGACGGATCTCTCGGTTCTGCAACACGCGCAGCAGGCGGGTCTGGAGCGTCGGCGCCATGTCGCCGATTTCGTCGAGGAAGATCGTGCCGCGGTTCGCCGCCTCGAAGAGCCCGATCTTGGATGTTTCGGCCCCCGAAAAGGCGCCCTTGAGGTGCCCGAAGAGCTCGCTCTCGAGCAGCGCTTCGGGAAGCGCGGCGCAGTTGACCGCCAGATACTCCCCGCTGCGCCGGCTCTGACGGTGGATTTCGCGAGCGACGAGATCCTTGCCCGCTCCGGTCTCGCCAAGAACCAGAACCGTCGCCGCGCACGACGCGACCTCGGCGATCTCGCGGCGCAGGGCCGTCATCGCTGCCGAATCGCCGAGCAGCGGCCCGCCCTCCCGCTGTCTCGGCTCGCCCGTATCCTGACTGACGGCGATGAACGTATCGCCGACGCCGATCACGTCACCCAGGACGAGCGTCGCCGACCGTATCGGCTGACCGTTCAGCGTCGTACCGTTCGAGCTCGAGAGGTCGCGCAGCTCGAGGCGCATCCCCTGCACCGTCAGCTCGGCGTGGCGTCGCGAGATGCGTCCATCAGCCAGCGGCCGTCCAGAGAAGCCGGCGAAGTCGCGACTCAAGATCAGCGACTGGTCCGGCAGCGGGCAGCTCTCGCCCCAGCGCGACAGATCGGGATGGGCGACGATGCGCAGCACGGGCATCCCGAGCAGCGGCCCCTTGAGAGCAGTAGAGGACGTGAATGTCGTCTTCGTCAGATCGTCCATGCGTCGCCTCGCAGTGGTGCTGCTACTATACCACGACCGCGCCGCCTGTCGATCCCTTCACCGCCGAGCGGACGACCCAATGCCGCCGAAGAGCTCCTGCTGCGCCTCGTTCAACGGCTCGAGAACGAGCCCAGGATCGTAGCGCCGCTTCAGTTCGCGAGCCCTCTCGAGATTGTCTCCGAAGTGGCGCTCCCAATCCGTGACCGTCGGAGGCAGCCCGTCGCTCAGATACGCCTTTCCGCCGATCGCGTCCGCCGCCTGCTGCATCTCTCGGAGCTGCCGCCAGAGCGGCTCTGCGCTCGCTCGATCGCCGGGAAGATAGAAGATCCCGAAGCTCCCGAAGCGCTCACCTCGCGGGAGCTGCAGGAAGCTGTAGGGCCTTTGGTAGCTGACGGTCGGCACGATCGTGACGAAGCCGAGCAACCCCAGCGCCGAGCGATGCACCCGCTGAAGCTGCTCGAGGAAGAACGCCGCGGTCACCTCGATCGGGAGAAAGGTGGTGGCCCAAGGATGCGGCGTGCGCCAGCGGCGGATCAGCTTCAGACCCAGGTCGTAGCCGAGCGACTCGAGCTGCGCGTGTCGCCCGGATCGCAGCAGATATAGGTTTCGGTAGAGGCGCGCGGCGGGATACGCGCGCCGCAGCTCGTCGATCCCGATCGCGCGCTGGTCGAACGCGCCCTTGATGATATACGACCAGCGCCCATTGCGATAGCGCGCATTGCCCTGCACCTCGTAGAAGCGCTCGGCGAGGCGAGGCGTGAGGATCGCCTCGAGAAACGGCTCCGCCTCGTCAAAGCTGAGCTGGACCGAGGCGAGCGCTTTGCCCTCGGCGACATCGTCGGGGACGAGCGCCGTGGTCGCGCGGGTGATCAGCGCCAGCTGCCCGCCCCCGCCGAGGGAGCCGAAGAAGAGCTCGGCGTTCTGCGTAGCGCTGGCGACGACGATCTCTCCAGCGCCCGTCACCAACTCGAGCTCGCAGACGTGGTCGACCTGCAAGCCTCGCGTGTGGGAGCGAAAGCCGCCACCGCCAACCGAAAGCGTCCCACCGACGGTCAGCTTCTTGTACCCCGGAACGAGCGGAATCTGCAGCGCGGGATAGCGCTTGGACAGCGCTCTGCGCCAGCGGATCGCGTCGATCGCGCGATCCCAGGTGCCACCCGGTTCGAGGATCGCGACATGGCTTCCCGAGGGGCTGTCGGGCAGCGCGATACGATTCAGCGCTCGCAGGTCGAGGGCGATCCCGGAGCGGGCGACCGCCTGTCCCTGTGTCGATCCGCCGCGTCCCCGGGGCGTCACCCGCACGCCGAGCCGGTTGGCGACGCGCACAACGTCCCGAACGTCGAGGGTCGAGCGCGGCCGAACGAGCAGCTGGGCTCCGCCGCGGACGATACGCCCGAAATCGCCGCGCACCTCCTCGAGCGCAGCGCCGCCGCTCTCGATCGGCACCTCCTCGGCCCCGCGAGCCC
>JAGQJP010000522.1 GCA_020430585.1 Myxococcales bacterium
CGAGCCGAGCCCGCCGAGGGCGAAGGCGGCGCGCACGATCACGGGATAGCCGATCTCGTCTGCCGCCGCGAGCGCCGTGTCGACGGAGGTCACCGCCACGCTCGGCGGCGTTGGCACATCGATCGAGGCGAGCATCTCGGCGAAGGTCTGGCGGTCCTCGGTCTGCTGAATCGCGCGCACGGGCGTGCCGAGCACCTCGACGCCGTAGCGCTCGAAGACCCCGGCAGCGTCGAGCTGGATCCCGCAATTGAGGGCGGTCTGACCGCCGAAGGTCAGCAAGATCCCGTCGGGGCGCTTCTGCTCGATCACCGCCTCGACGAACTCTGGGGTCACGGGAAGAAAAAAGACCTCGTCGGCGAGCCCCTCCGAGGTTTGAATCGTGGCGATGTTCGGGTTGATCAAGAGCACCCGCAGACCCTCTTCCTTGAGGGCCTTGATCGCCTGTGACCCCGAGTAGTCGAACTCGCCGGCCTGACCGATCGTGAGCCCCCCGGAGCCGAGCAAGAGGACGGTTTTCGGTGCGCTCATCGTGTTACCTCGGTGCTCATCGTTTCACGGCGTGCTGCCGCACACGCTCGAGAAAGCGGTCGAAGAGATATTCGGTGTCCGATGGGCCGCCCTTCGCCTCCGGATGGAACTGCACGCTGAAGAAGGGCTCGCTCTGGTGGCGAATCCCTTCGTTGGTCCCGTCGTTGGCGTTCTCGAAATAGGGCAGCCAACCGCTCGGCAGGCTCGCCGTGTCGACGGCGTAGCCGTGATTCTGCGGCGTGATGAAGCAGCGCCCGCTCGTCAGGTCGACGCAGGGCTGGTTCTGCCCGCGGTGGCCGAACTTGAGCTTGTAGGTTCGGGCGCCGGCCGCGAGGGAGAGCAGCTGGTGACCGAGACAGATCCCGAAGATCGGGATTCGCCGCGCCATCAGCGCGCGCAGATGGCCAACGGTCGCCTCGCAGCGCGCTGGATCGCCGGGCCCGTTCGAGATGAAGACGCCGTCGATCTCGAGGGATGACGGATCGAAGTCCCAGGGCACCACGGTGAGGCGCACGCCGCGCTGTAGAAAGAGCCGCAGGATGTTCGTCTTGATCCCGCAGTCGTAGGCCAAGACGTGGAGATCGCCGTCGCCGAGGGTCAGCGGCTCGCGGCGCGAGACTTCGGCGACGAGGTTGCGAGCGTTCGGGTCGCTGAACGCGGGTGTCGGCCCATCGTCGCAGACGATCGCGCCGAGCATCGCGCCAGACTCGCGGATTTTCTTCGTCAACGCTCGGGTGTCGAGGCCGAAGAGCGCGGGCACGCCCGAATCGACGAGCCATTGGCCGAGGGTGTGGTGCCGTCGCCAGTGGTGCGGCTCGTCGGAGTAGTTGGCGACGATCAGCCCGGCGATCTGCAGACGATCACTCTCGAAGTGCCGCGAGAGGCCCTGCTCATCGGCTTCGTCGACGGGGACTCCGTAGTTGCCGACGAGGGGAAAGGTCAAGGTCAAGAGCTGCCCGCGGTACGACGGGTCGCTCAGCGATTCGGGATAGCCGACCATCCCGGTGTTGAAGACCACTTCACCGGGGGTCGAGGTCCGCGCGCCGAAGGACCAGCCCTCGTACCGGCTTCCGTCGGCGAGAACGAGCGCGCCGCGCTGATATTGATCGTACATCGCAACCTCTGGCGGTCATCGTCGCCCCGATGGCGCACGCCGCGACCGTGCGCGTAGTGTATACCACGTGGAGCGGTTTCGGAAAAGAGCGGGCCGGGAATGCTCGATCAGCGCACCTCGTGATGGCCGTCCCGCGAGGAGAGTGTCGCCGTGACCGAATCGGCACAGAGCTCTGTCGCCACCGCGCGCCCCAGAATGTCGACGTTGCAGATGATCCGCATCCGCTCGTCGGGACCGCGGAGCACGACGCCGACGACCCCCGAGAGCGGCCCCGACTCGATGCGCACGCACGCGCCAGGCGCCAAGCGCGGCAGCGGCTCGAGCGTCGTCCGGCTGGCGATCATCCGCTGGATCGAGTGAATCTGCTCACCCGCGACGGGGATCGGCCCCGACGGCGAGCCGAGTAGCTCGACGACGCCGCGACACTCGAGGATCGCGATCCGCGTCGGCAGGGTCAGCTCGGCCTGGACGGAT
>JAGQJP010000056.1 GCA_020430585.1 Myxococcales bacterium
GAGGGGAAACCAGTCGGCAGCGGACCGGACCGCTGGGCGCGCGCTGGCGAGCTCGTCCTCCTCGGCGAACTGATCCAGGAAGGAGCGGCGAATTCGGAAAAAGGTGCGGATGATCAATGCGAACAGCACGCCGAGCAGCAGAATCGATGAGGCGATCAGGGCGCGGATCAGCCAGCGGCGCCCGCTCGAACGAGTCTTCTCGAGGGCGCGTCGATCGACCGTGCGGCTGTCGACGAGCCGACGTAGCGGCGTCAAGCTTCGCGGTACGAGGCTGAGCATGTAGCCCAGCAGTCGGCGCCGCTGCGCCTCGTTCAGGCTCTTCGGGATCGTCGCGCTCTCTTGGAATCGACCGAAATAGGTGGCGTCGAGCTTCGATCGCGTCAGCGCGAGCGCGAGCTGCTGGATCGCCACCAGCGTCAGCTCGTAGCTAGCGAAGATCGGCGTGACCAACCATTCGCCATTCCTGACGGCATAGTGATCGGAGAGGACGACGAAATGGAGTCCTGCGCGGTGCAGCGCGATCGTGCAGCTCGTCTGGCTCGCCGCGAGGCGGTGCGAGTGTAGCCAGAGTCCCCGCCAATAGTGCTCGCAATAGCGAAATTGGCTTCCGCTGGTCGCTTGAAACGGAATCACGGCGTTCTCGTTGGGCCCGGGCCGATACAACACCCGCGGGACGCGATTCACGAAGGGTTTGCCATTCGGAACGAGATGGCGCACGAACATCAACGGTTTGGATGGCATCGTCGTCGGCGCGCTGGTCGGAGTTGGCGTCTTGACGCCGATCCGCAGCTTGTAGGCTGGTGCGAGGCAGTTCAGCTCGAGCTCGGCGAGTCCGAGGCTGTCTGTGGTCAGCGAGAGCGCACGTTTGTTGCCACCAGAGATATCGATCGTCACACGAGCGTTGGCGATGGGCTTGCCATCGTGGCTCATGAGTCGGAGATAGACGCGATTGCGCGCGTTTCCGATCAGACGACCGTGCTCGGGCGAGAGCGCGAGGCGGATCGGGTACTGCGCTTCGATGCCCGATGGCTCGGGTGGTTTGGGCCGTTTCGTCGGCGGGAGCTCGATCTCCATCTCCGAAGGCGGGCTGATCAGCGTGTGCCGCGACGTGAGCCGCACCTCTCCGCCCGCGAGCGTAACCCGCCAGCGCAGCGTGAGCTCCCTCTGCTTCAGCCCCTTCGGGACGGGCAGGAGCAGATCCACGACCCGTCCGTGGACGTCGAGTACCCGTCCAGGTGCGTTCGCCGCTTCGGGCCGCACCTCGATTCGTCGGATCTCTCGGGGCAATCCCGTCTGCTCGCTGAAGGCGAGCACGCGAAAGCCCGCAATCGTGCCCGGCATCAGTGGATCGGGACCGATGATCACCACCGAATGCTTGACGTGTTTGAACGTAAGGTAGAGATATCCGGCCCCGAGGCCGAAGAAGTAGAGCATGGTCAGCGCGATCGCCCAGGAGGACCAGCGACCACGGCCGGAATCAGACACGGCGCTCGTGGATACTGAGCACGCGAATAGTCTTCAGCTGTTCGCGAAGGCTCTCGACCGCCTTGCGAAAGCGCGTCAGCGCGTCCTCGTCCAGCTTGTGCTGGGGACGCGATCGGAGGCGGTCGAAGCGCACGAATCGTTGTCCCTTCTTGAGCACGAAGTGCAGGTGCGGGGTCTTGCTCTTCGGCGGCACGCCAACGTACCCGACGACCTGTTTCGCCGTCACCGTTTCGCCGACCTTGAGGCCCCGGGGAATTCGCTTGAGGTGTGCGTAGTACGAGGTGAAGCCGTGTTCGTGCTTGATCGCGACCAGGTTGCCGTACCCGCTCTTCGGTCCAGAGAAGACGACGCTGCCGCCGTCGACGGCCCAGACCGGCGTATTGCGCGGCGCTTGGTAGTCGAGGGCGACCTGCTTCTTCCAGGTGTGAGTCGAGACGGTGTAGAAATCCGCGGGCGCGCGGCCGTATCGCCGCGTGAGCTTCAGCGGCGTCTTCAGAAAGCGACGCTTCGCCGACTCGCCATCCCAGCTGTAGTAGCCTTCCGGTTGCTTGCGCGGCTTGTGTTGGAATAGCTGGAGCGTCCCGAATTTGCCTTGGTATTCGGCGGCGAGGAGCTTGCCGTAGCTGTAGAACTTGCCCTTGACAAAGACCTTCTCGACGATGACCTTGAAGTGGTCACCCTGTCGCATCTGCAGGAACAGGTTGAGATCGTACGCGAAGAGGTCGGCGATCAGGCCGGCGAGCACGGGGCTCTCCCCGCAGCGTGAGATCGACTCGAAGATGTGCTTGCGCACGGCGCAGCCGAGCTTGACGATCCGCGTATCGACCTCGACGTGTTGCTTGATCGCGCGGTAGCCGCCCGTCTTGGGGTCGAGGGTGACGACGTAGATGTTCAGCGGCGACGTCTTGTACTCCAGGCGCGTCACGCGCGATTGTTTGTCGAGGCGGAAGGAGTACTGGTTGCCGGCCTGCGCCGCGCGGAAATTGAAGACCTCGCGCATCGCGTTGATCACGGGAAGAATTTGCTTCGTCGAGAGGTTGTGCTTGCGGAGCGATTCGATCACCGTTTCGCCGCGGAGAAGCTTGCCGGCCACGGTCTGGCTCGGCTCTTCTCGCGAGTCATCGGGAACCAGCGGCGACGTCCGTCGCTCTTTTCGATCGTTCTTGTGTTTGGGATCGGTGCCGTCGTTCTTCTGAACTTTGCGCGGTTTGAGACCCGGCCGATCTTGAGGCTTCTCGGCGTCGCGGAAGAAGACGAGGTAGTTGACGACGATCAGGGTCAGAATGAAGACGACAGTGAAAAATTTCGAGATCGGGGTCTGGTTTTGACGTCCCACACCGCCCTTGAGAATGCCCGACTTCAGATACAGCGGCTTCTTCAAATCCATTTAGTACTCCACAGCTTCGGCGCGAGGCCTCGTCATAGGGGCGTCTCTACGAACTCCATGCTATACCATGACCCCCGTGGTGTGTCAATCGTCGAAATTCTCGCGCGGAAGGGCAAACATCCTGAAAACAAGCCGTTATTTCCGCGTGATCGAGCCTCGATCGGGGCGCGGTAGCTGTGAACGATTCTTGATATTCTCGCTCGCCTCGGCTACGTTCATCCCGTACTGAGGGACAACGATGCGTCACGAAACGAGGATATCCAACAGCAGCGCGGTTGTCGTCAACTACAATGACGGCACGAAGACGATTCGGTGCGTGGATGCATTGCTCAGCCAGCGCCCCCATCCGCCGCGCGAGGTGTTGATCATCGACAACGCATCGAGCGACGATAGCCTCGATCGGGTCGCAAGCCAGCTCGGGCGTTGGAACCAAGGCGCGGTTGCGGTGCGATCCGTACCTCAACCTGGGAACCTCGGTTTTGCTGCGGGTGTAAACCGCGGAGCCGCGCTCGCGAGCGCACCCTATCTGCTCGTCTTGAATCCAGACGTTGAGCTGAGCCCAGCGGCTCTCGGCCATCTCGAGGCGGCGCTCGACCGCGATCCGTCGATCGCCCTCGTCGCGCCGCGTTTGGTGAACCGTGACCTGACCCCGCAGGACTCGGTCCGGCGTCACTACACGCGGTGGTCGCTGCTCGCCCGCACGTTCCCCTTCAGCCGCCTTTGCGCGGGTGGGCGGGTCGTGCGCGAGCATCTGATGCTCGATCGCCCCACCGACCGTCCGATCGCCGTCGACTGGGCCGTCGGCGGCTGTCTGTTGCTCCGCCGCGCCGCGCTGGGCGATCGTGCGCGCCCCTTCGACGAGCGCTTCTTCCTCTACTTCGAGGACGTCGATCTTGCCCTTCGTTTGCAGCAGCGGGGATTCCGTGTGATGTACGAACCGAGAGCCGTCGCGCTCCACGATCATCGACGTGCGAGCGCCTCGCTCTGGCCGAGTCGCGCGAAGCTCGCGCATCTGGTCAGCCTCGTGCGCTTTCTGCACAAGCATCCCGGGTATCTGGGGGGATCGGAGAAGCGATGAGCACACCAGCGTCACCCCTGCCGACGGTCGCTCCGCTGTCCGCCGCGAGCGTCTGGCCCGATCGCCTCGCCTGGTTTTCGCTCGTCGTCTTTGCCGCCGCATTGCCACTCAACCTGGTGACGGTGCAGTTCGCCCTCGGCCTCGTCGCCGTGTCGATCGTCTGGCGCGCGCTGCTCCGCGGCGCCTGGCCCTTGTCTCGTACGGCTCTCGACTGGCCGTTTGCCGCCTATCTCACGGCGATCGGCGTATCCTGGATCGCCAGCCCCTACGGCATTACGAGCTACTGGGCGGCGACGTCGTTCTGGGTGCTGATCGCGTACTACGTCGTGCGCTTCGGCGTACCAGATCGCCGCGTGGTGAGAGCGATCGCCATCGCGTTCCTCATCGGGTCGGCGATCGCTGCTCTCTATGGGGTCGTACAGCACTTCACCAAGTTCTATCTCTACTTACCCGGCGCTCACCCCCACATTCGCCAGCCCGTGAGCGGCACCAAGTTCGTCGCCCTGGGCGCCTTCCATCGCCACACCACGTTCGCCTTCGTGGCGATGTTCTCCGTCACGCTCTCGGTGAGCTTGCTGCTCGAGCGGGGGCACTCGTGGTGGTTGCGCGCGCTCTACTTGGGGTGCGCGGCGCTCGGCACGTTTTCGATCTTCTATTCTCACGCTCGCGCCGTCTGGTTCGCGCTGGGGGCGGCGTTGTTCGTGGTCGGGGCCAGTCACGGCCGTCGCGCGTTGGTGCTGATCATCATCGCCGGACTCTTTGGGACGGCGGGCGCGGCAGCGAGCAGCGAAGCGGTGCGCGGCAAGTTTCGCACGCTCTTCGAGTGGAACTACAAGTCGAATCAGGACCGCGCCTTCGCCTGGCGCCACACGCTACGAATGGTGCGCGACTACCCGTTGACGGGCATCGGCTACGGTAACTTCACCGCCGTGACTCACGACTACTTCGACCAGGAGCGGCCGAACTTTGCATTTCGTTGCCATGCGCACAATAACTACCTGCACCTTCTGGCGGAGATCGGTCCCCTCGGGTTGGCGGCCTTCCTCTGGATCTGGGTCGTCCTCTTGCGTAGCGGTTGGCGAGCCTATCGCCGGCTGCCAACGAACGAGGGCGATTTCGGGCGGCCCTTTGTCCGCGCGGCGCTCGGGTCCTATGTCGGTGTACTCGTCGGCTCGACGACGCAGGATCCGTTCTTCATCGGTTCGATCGTCTTCACGCTCTGGCTCTTTGCGGGGATCGTACACGTCTTGGAGGCGGACGCCAGCGTCGCGCAGAGCTGAGGAGACCTCAAAAACGGTCGGAGGTGGCCGCTTCGATCGCGCAGCGGATCGCGTAGTCGATCGCCGCCCGCATCGATGTGGGATTCGCGATGCCCTGCCCGGCGATGTCGTACGCGACGCCGTGGTCGGGGGAGGTGCGGATCACGTCGGGACCGATCGTCACGTTCACCGCTTCGTCGAAATGC
>JAGQJP010000523.1 GCA_020430585.1 Myxococcales bacterium
CACTCTGGTCCTCGCCACCGACCGTGTCTTGCTGTAATTGGTCTTCGCCCGCGAGTTGGTCGAGGCCGCCGGATTGATCCGCCGTGACGTCGTCTGGAATCCAGTCGGCTCGGACGTCTACAGCCACGTCGTTTCCCGACACGCCGTCACCGTTTGACCCGTTGTCGGTCGAAGACTTCGAGCCGCAGCCAATGGCGGAAGCTACCAGTATAATGAAGCAAAAATGCAACGTTTGTTTGAGCATCGAGCGCCCCCTTTCGTCTAAATACAGCTACAGGAGTTTTGGCGCGTTGTCAAGAATCGCGTCGCCGTCGGCAGGTCATTCCGGTTGCGGGTGGCTGTCGGTCAGACGACCGTTGACGATCACGTACTCGACCCGGCTCAAGAGCACGAGCGGGTCTCCGGAGAAGACGACGATGTCCGCATCTTTCCCGCGTTTGAGACTTCCGATGCGGTTCTCCACCCCGAAGATACGCGCCGGCTCGATCGTCAGCGCCCGCAGGGCGACGACCCGAGGGAGACCCCAGGCGACGGCGAACGCCGCCTCGTAGGGCAGGTTCCGAGCGTTGTAGATCTCACTCGAGGCGATCGCCAAGCGGACACCCGCCTTGTACAGGATCGCTGCGTTGTCCAGGCGCGCTCGACGGGTCTCGAGATCGGCCAGGCGCAGGCGAATCGGCCCGAGCAACACAGGGACGTGGTCGACCTTGAGAAACTTGGCCACCTTGTAGGCCTCGGCGGCGCCACGAAGAATCCAACGGAAACCGAACTCCTTGGCCAGCCGACGGGCGGTCAGAATGTCATCGGCGCGGTGCGCGCGAATGATCACGGGCAGCTTGCGTTCGAGCACGCGCGCCAAGACCTCGAGGGCGAGGTTTCGTTTGAATTGGTGGCGCCTGGGCCCACTCTTGGCGAGCGCCGCCAAGCGACGATAGGCTTGCGCCCGCACGAAGACCTCACGTAGCATCGCCACGACGCCCATCCGCGTCTTCGCGGTCTTCGGATCGCTTCGTCTCTGCAGCGTCTTCGGCGGGTCACCGAGGTTGAGATGGAGGGCGACGATGCGTTTGACGACGATCTTGTCGATGTTCGCCTCTCCCGTGGTCTTGACCAAGAGGCTCCGCCCGCTGATCGGATTGCGTCCGTTCGGCGCCGAGAGGATCGTGGTGATTCCGGCGATCCGGGTCTTCTTGAGCGCCCGTGAGCTGAGGTTGAAGGCATCGATCACGCGAACTTGCGGAAAAATGGCGCGCCGCGGCTCACCGTCGTTGGTCTCGGGCGAGGCGACGATCTCGACCAGCCCGACGTGGGTCAAGCTGTCGACGAGGCCGGGCATCACGATCTTACCCCGGGCGTCGATCACTCGGTAGCCCACGGGGATCGGCTTCATCGGGCCGACGTACCGAATCGTCTTGCCCTCGGTCAACACCAGACCGTTCGCGATCACCCCGAGCCCGCCCCCTTCCATGGTCCAGACCGTTCCGCCTGTGAGGGCTATCTTGTCGGCCCGCGCTGATCCCGTAACCAGCAGCAAGGCAAGTCCAAACCCAATTGCTTTCCATCGGTCGCTCCGAGGTGATGAGATCGAATCGATCGTCGCACAAAAGGTTGACAGGATTTTGAATTCTTTGTGAAGAGCTCTTACCAATGCATCTCCCTCAGGGGCGACGCGGGCGGGATTCTAGGGTGACCGCCGCCCCGCGCGCAACTATTTTTTTTCGTAGACGACGCGACCTTCGATCAAAACCCAATTCGTCCGCGCACCGATCCGAAAGGGATCGCGATCCCAGACCACCACGTCGCCGTGTTTGCCCGGCTCGAGCGAGCCGACGTATTTCTCGACGCCCAGTATCTTCGCCGGGTTGATCGTCACGGCGCGCCAAGCGTCGACGCGGCTGAGCCCGTACTTCATCGCCTTGGCCGCTTCGTGGATCAGCCACCACTGCTCGATCACGGGATGGTCGGTGTGGATCGCCACCACCACGCCAGCGCGGACGAGCAACGCGGCGTTTCGCACCGTGGCGTTCTGCGCCTCCCACTTGTGACCCCACTTGTCGGCGAAGGTCGCGACGCCGACGTTGCGCTTGGCGATCGTCGTGGCGATCTTGTAGCCCTCGAGGGCGTGCTGGAACGAAGCGATACGAAAGCCGAACTCGTCGGCGATGCGCAGCATGGTCAACATCTCGTCGGCGCGATAGGTGTGGACGTGAACGCGCAGCTTGCCGCGCAGAACGTCGGCGAGCACCTCGAGCTTCAGATCGCGCGTGGGCGGCCGCAACGATTGGCCTTTCTGTGCGTCGTAGTGTCGCCAGGCTGCCAGATACTGCTTGGCGCGACTGAACCAGAGACGCAGCAGGTACGCCGCCCCCATCCGCGAGGTGGGCATTCGGCGGTTGAAATTGCGCTTCGGATTCTCGCCGAGGGCCATCTTCAGTCCGCGCGGCGCCTCGCGAAAGAGCATCGAGCCGACGGTCCCACCGCGCAGCTTGAGCACCACCGACTGGCCCCCGATCACGTTGGAGGAGCCGGGGAGGACCTGTATCGTCGTGATTCCGCCCCTCCAGGAGAGGCGGATCGCGGGATCGGAGATGTTGACCGCGTCGATCACGCGCACCTGAGGCATGATCGGGTGGGACGACTCGTTCGTGTCGCGCCCGCCGACGGTGGGAATCGGGTGCACGCCCATGTGAGAATGGGTCTCGATCAGGCCAGGCGTGACGAAGCGGCCCGTCGCATCGATGATCAGAGCTCCCTTGGGGGCGCGCAGCCGCTGTCCGACACGGCGGATCAAGCGACCGACGATCAAGACGTCTCCGTGCGGAATCTCGGCGCCGCTGACAGTGATCACGTGACCGTTGCGAATCAAGACCACCCGCGGCGAGCCGAGAGCGGACGACGGAGCGGCGTACCAAACGCCGATCAACGAGAACCACGCGATGCTAGCCCGGATGCGGCCCCACATGTGTACCTTCTCGGCGCGCTCGATCGCGCCCTGACGCGAAATCCATCCCCACTAAACGTCGCCAATCAGCGGTTTATTCAACGCTGCGGTGCGCAACGCGTTTTTGCCAGAAACGGCTCGACGACGGCGCCGATCCGAGCGATCGCTGGCGGCACCCACTGAAGCCCGCTCACCTTGCGGAACCAGGTCCGTTGACGCTTGGCGTAGCGCTGATGCTCGCGGACGATCGCCGAACGCGCCGCCGCGAGGTCGCAGCGACCCGCTAGGTGCTCGCAGATCTGGCGGTATCCTAGACTCTGCATCGATTTCAGCGAGGGATCGAAGCCTCTGTCGAGCAATCCGCGAACCTCTTCGACGAGGCCGGCGGCGAGCATCTCGTCGACGCGTCGCTCGATCGCGCTCTGCAGCGCCTTCGTCTCGACGTCGAGCCCCAAGACTAGCGCGTCGTAGCGGATCGTCGTCGGCCGGTCCCGCGCTTGAAGCGCACTGAGGGGCTCGCCCGTCGCGCGGTACACCTCGAGGCCCCGCAACGTGCGCTGCCGATCATTCGAATCGATCCGCCTCGCCCAATCGGGGTCGACGAGCTCCAGCTCGGCTCGCAGGGCGGGCAGCCCCCGGCGCTCGAGCTCCCGTCGCAGCCCGTCACGCACGGCGTCGGAGACCGAAGGCATCTCGCTCAGACCGTAGAGCAACGCCCGCAGATAGAGTCCCGTCCCGCCGACGACGAGGGGCAGGCGGCCTCGGCGATGAATCGCGGCGACCGCCTCGACGGCGCACCGTTCGTAGTCACCCGCGGTGAAGGGGCGATCGGGCTCGACGACGTCGATCAAATGATGTGGCACACCCTCGCGCTCGGCTGCGCCCACCTTGCCCGAGCCGATGTCGAGACCGCGATAGACCTGGACCGAGTCGGCGCCGACGATCTCGATCGGCCGTCCGCGCGCGAGCTGCAGCGCGAATTGGCTCTTGCCCGTCGCCGTCGGCCCCGCGATCACGAGCAGCGGCCCGCCGAAACGCCCGTGATGTCCGTCGTCGTGCATCGATCAGCTCCGATTGAAGCGGTGAAGAATCTCGCCCGCGGACAGGGTCACGACGATCGGGCGTCCATGTGGGCAGTTGGCGGAGAAGTCGATCCGATCGAGCTCGGCAAAGAGGCGCGCGACCTCTTCGTCCCGAATCTTGTGGCCGGCGCGGATCGAGGAGTGGCAGGCCATCTTCGAGAGCAGGGCGTCGAGGTGATCGTCGAGAATTCGGCTATGGCCAAATGCGATCGCATCGTAGAGCAGATCGCGGAGCAGCGCCTCGGGCTCGACGCCGCCGAGGAGCGCGGGGATCTCTTTGATCGCGTGAGTTTCGGGGCCAAAGCGGGCGATCTCGAAGCCGAGGCGCTCGAAGGTCGAGAGGTTCTCCTCGAGGAGCCCCTCTTCACGCTGCGTCAACGCCACGTTGACGGGAAAGAGCAAGCGCTGTCGGGCAACCTCGCGGGCGAGAAACTGGCGACGTAGCCGTTCGTAGGTCAACCGCTCGTGCGCGGCGTGCTGATCGATGAGGTGCACCGCATCGCCGGACTCGCAGACCAGATAGCAGTCGAGCACCTGGCCGACGTACCGCAGGGAGCCATAGAAACCACGCGCGCCGAGCTCGTCGCCGCGAACGAGGGGCAACTGTCGCGAGGCGCCATCCCCCGACGCGGCCCGCGATGTGTCGCGTCCCGGTCGATACTGTAGCTCGGCGAGCTCCCGCAGCGCGACGTCCCGCCGTCCCCGGAGCCGTTCGGCGTAGTCACCCGGTCTGGCGGAGTAGCGAGACGCGCCTCTCCCCGCGACCGTCCCGAGCTCCGAGGGCGCCATGCGATTAGCGCCCAAAGGCCCCGTGTGTCCGCGAGCGTCTCGCAGGCCAGCAAAATCAGCACCGACGCCCAGGCGACCGTCGGCCACGCTCGTGAAGTCAGGCCCCGGATCGCTTCGACCATCGTTCGCGCCCGAAAGCCAGGCGCTCTCGGCGAGCGCGGCGGTCACGGCTCGGTGGACGGCGTGGTACACCGAACCGCTGTCGGCGAATCGCACCTCGTGCTTCATCGGATGGACGTTGACGTCGACGAGCGCGGGCTCGACGCTGACGAAGATCGCTGCGTATGGATAGCGACGGGTCTCGAGCAGCGAGCCGTACGCGTTCTGAATCGCCTTTTGAATCGTCGGGTCCCTGACGAAGCGACCGTTGACGAAGCTGTAGAGCCCGCTCGTGTTGTTCTTGCTCAGGGTCGGCGGCGAGATGAACCCCAGGACTCGGGGCGGAATCGGCTGCTCGATCGCGACCATCGAGGCGGCGACCTTCGGCCCGAAGATCGTGTGCAGCCGCTGGCGCAGATCGATGTCGCAGGGATAGCTGGCGAGCTCGCGTCCGTTGTGGCTCAACGTGATGTGCACCGTCGGATACCCGAGGGCGTAGCGCTGCACGATCTCGGCGATCCAGCCCAGCTCGGTCTTCTCTTTTTTGAGGAACTTGAGACGCGCGGGAACATTGTAGAACAGATCGCGGACGTCGATCTCGGTCCCTCGGTTCATCGCGACTTCGCTGACCAGCGGCGCGGCGCCCCCGTCAGAGGCGAGGCGTGTGCCGAGCGTCGCCGCGGCGTCGCGCGTCGAGAGGGTGAAGCGGGAGACGGAGCGGATCGAGGCGAGGGCCTCTCCCCGAAAGCCGAGGGTCGCGATTCGCTGGAGATCGTCGAAGCAGGTCAGCTTGCTCGTGGCGTGGCGCTCGATCGCCAGCCGAGCCTCGTCGGCGCTCATCCCCGTGCCGTTGTCGAGGATCCGGATGCGCTGCCGACCGCCGCCTTCGACATCGACCTGCACCCTGGTGGCGCCAGCGTCGAGGGCGTTTTCGAGGAGCTCTTTGATCACCGACGCCGGTCGCTCGACGACCTCACCCGCCGCAATCTGATCGATCACGGTCTCGGGAAGCCGACGGATCGTGGGTCTCGCGCACATAGCGACCTGTGTATCACGAAGCGCCCTACTTGTGAAGCGAGGTTGTGCCGACGGGTACCGCCGAGCGGCGCTTCGTGCTATAGAACATC
The DNA here is from genome assembly GCA_020430585.1 of Myxococcales bacterium. Lineage (GTDB taxonomy): Bacteria > Myxococcota_A > UBA9042 > JAGQJP01 > JAGQJP01 > JAGQJP01. The sequence continues at coordinate 6,039 of JAGQJP010000523.1, forward strand.
CAACGAACCTCGCCAAAGAAGCGACGCGATGCTGCGCTCGATCGAGAAGCCCGATCACCTTCCACCCGACCCGCTTTACCTGTTGCGGGCCGCGGGGCTCGTGGACGGTCGTGCAGAGACCCTCGACGGCGCAAGCCGCGGCACGACGGTGATCGTTCGCGACTCTGAGACGCGGGCACAGCTCAAGTACGCATTCTACCGCCTTCGCGCGCAGTCGATGCGCCCGCCGAAAGTGCTGACCCTCGAGGAGCTGGCCCTCGAGATCCTTGTCGCCGTCGATCCCTCGGTTCGTCGCTTGCCCGGGGCCGAGGCGTTCCTCGCGCTGGAAGCGAGCGTCGCCCGCCTATCCGACGAACGACCGACGCTCTGCGCGCAGCTCGGAATCGCTGACCCCTTCAGCGCCCCGCGGCGACGGAGCCTGTTGCGACTCATCGAAGCCTTTCGCCTCTCGGCGGCACTGGAGGTTACCCAGAGCGCGATGACGAGCGATCTCGAGGCTCTGCGGGCGCTCAGCGACATCTTCGACGAACAGATCGCGCCTCGGGTCGATCGGGCGGCGCTGATTCGGCGGGCCCGGGACGTGGTACGGGGCGGCGCCCGGTCGACCTGCGCGGACGGGCACCGCAGCGGCACAACCGAAATGGCGAGATCGGACCGCTTCCTCGTCGACCAGGTCCAGGGCTGGCGCCCCCTCGAGCTCTCATTTCTCGGCGCTCTGGCGAGCTCGACGCGCGAGGTGATCGTCGCACTGGAGGCCCGCGACCGCGCCGGGATCCTCGCCGCGCTGAACGGGGCGGAGCCGCCCTCCACCCCGCGGACCCGCGCCGCCCTCGACCCGACGGATCTCTTTCGCTGGCGCGAGGAACGGGCCTATCGACCGCTACAGCTCCTCGAGTGTCGCTCGGCGTCGCAGGAGCTGCGAACCGTCGCCAGGCGGATCAAGGCGCAGGCCCTCACCGACCGGGCGTGCGACCTCGAATCCATCGCCGTCGCGCTACCAGATGTCAGCTATCTCGAGCTCGCCCGCGAGATCTTCGCCGAGTACGGGATTCCGCTGCGCGATGCCTTCGGGCGCACGATGCGCAGCACGCCCCTCGCCGTGGCGCTCCTGGCGCCGCTCCAGTGGCTCGACGAGAACGGGCCGCGCTGGCGCACGCTCGAAATTCTGCGCAATCCGCATCTGCGTCTCGCCGTCGGAGAGGCGCGCCGAACGCAGCTGAGCCACGTGATCGCCGTCGCCGCTCCCGAGATCGACCTCTGCGAGTGGGAGTTTCGGCTGCCCGCAGGTCTCGGTCGGCGTTACGACGCGCATCGACGGCGGCGGCTCGAGCACGACTGGCGGAGGCTGCAGGAGGCGCTCGCGATCGACCGGACGCCCGCGGCCCCGGCCAGCTGGTGCGAACGGCACCGCCTCCTGCTCGACCAGCTCGGATTTCGGGTCGGCGAGGACGACCCGGGCGCGCGTCGCCTGTCAGCGCTGTTCGAGCACCTCGCGAGCTGGTCGACGCCGCTGCTCAGCCTGCGGGGCTATCTCGATCACGTCGCCGCCCTGCTCTCGCTATCTCCGCTCGGGCCGCGGGCTCACGGCGTGCAGCTCACCGATTGGTCGCGTCTGGATCAGCTAGTGGTCGCCGAGCTTTACGCCGTCGGGCTGGCGGAGGATCGACTACCCCGGGTCTCATCGCCGAGTGGGCTAGACGATGAGAGCGCCCGCCGGCTGGGCCAACCCACCGCCGACGAGGAGCGTGTCGCCCAATGGGAGGCGTTCCTTCGCGCCCTGCGCGCTCCGCGCGTACACCTACTGCGAACCGTCGACGACCACGGCGTGCACGTCCTTCCTTCGCCATTCTGGACCGCCCTGGTACGGGCCAGCGGAAACACCGGCGCTTTGGCCGTGGAAACGATCAGCGTCACCGCGGACTCGCACGCCGTCTACTCGCAACGGGAGTGGCAGGCCTACCTCTGGCGCAATCGGATGGGAGCCCCCGATGAGCTGGCGTGTCGCGAGGCGATCGCCGAGGGGCTTGCGGAAGTGCAGGCGGCGGACTGGCCGAACAAGGGCATCTTCGGCGGCCGGCTCTCGGCGCTTTCGCCGACGCGCCTTCTCGAGGGTCGCTTCGGGCCGGAGCGCCCCTTCGGGCCCACCGAGCTCGAACGCTACGGGCGCTGCCCCTTTCAATACTTCATGGGGGAGGTCCTCGCCCTCGAGTGCGTCGAGAGCGAGACGCCCGATCTCGACAGCCGTGATCGCGGGACTCTCGTCCATGAGGCGCTACGCCAATTTCATCGCCGCTTCGAGTCGTCGATTCGGCCGGAGAATCTCGCCGAGGCTCGTGTCGCCATGGAGAGTGTGATCGCCGAGCTGACGGCTGAGTTTGCCCCACATCTGTGGGCCCTCGAGGATCGACGGCGCTTCGAAGCGGTGCTGCGACGTTTCGTCGAGCTGGAAGCCGAGACGAGCGACCACCGCGCCACGCCGACGTTGATCGAGCACACGACGCAGCTCGCCCTCGGGCCCGGATCTCGGCTGCGGGGCCGAATCGACCGCGTCGATCGCGACCCCGACGGCTTCCTCGCGGTCTACGACTACAAGACGGGGAGCGCGCCCGTGAAGACCGTCGACGCTCTCGCGCGGCGCATCGAAGAGGGCACGAGCCTGCAGCTCCCGCTCTACCTGGCGGCGTTGCGGGAGGAGCTGGCGGCGCCCTTGGCGGGCTGCGGATACATTCTCTTACCGAATGAGAAGCGCGCGCAGAAGACAGTGGTCTGCGGACTTCGGGAGCGCAGGGGACAGAGCTTCGCCGCCGATCGCTTGAGCGCTCGAGGCGCCGTCGATGCCGACGAGCTCGATCAGCTCATCGATCGCGCTCGAGCGCGGGCCTACGACTTCGCGCAGCGGATTCGACGGGGTGTCTTCCCCGTGCGACCAGCTGACGAGAAGACGTGCAGCTATTGTGACTTCCGCTCGATCTGTCGGCTCGAGGAGCAACAGAACGAGCCCGAGCTCGAGACCGAGCGCTACCCCGAGCCGAGCCGCGTCGTCTCGCGTCTGTTCCTCCGCCCCGTCGACGTCGAGGGCGGCGGGCAACTGGAGCGGGCGGCCCTGTCGACAGGTTTGGCGCCGGGCCGACACGCCGCCGCCGAGCTGCCGGCCTCGTCGATCCGCTCAGCGGCTGGCCCGGCGGGACGCGCTGCAGGCCGAGTCGAGCAGGCGCCCGCGCAAGAGACAGCGATAGAAGCTCACGCACGGGGACCTATTCGCCCCTCCGCCGCTCAGGAAGAGGCCTGCGACGTCTCGCGCCACGTCGTGTTGACGGCGCCAGCGGGGTCTGGGAAAACCGCGGTGCTCGTCGAGCGTTATCTGCGGCTCATCAGCCGCGGCGTTCCCCCCGAGTCGATTCTGGCGCTGACCTTCACCCGCAAGGCCGCTCAGGAGATGAAAGCGCGGCTCTTGGCCAAGAGCGGCACAGACCCCCGCGCGGCGGAGTTGCCCGAACGCGCCCCGTCGCTGCGGATCGCGACGCTCCACAGCTTCTGCGGTGACCTCTTGCGGCGACATGCCGGAACCGTGATGTTGCCACCGGATTTCGTGATCGTCGACGAGACGACCGCGAAGATCGAGACGACCCAGAGACTGGCGGCCTTCGTCGATCGGATCGCCCGTGGCGACCGCGAAACCTCGCTCTTCGGCGCGCTGACCGCGCTCGCGGGCGGTTTCACGAGGCGGTCGGTGATCCGCGTGCTCCACGATGCCTTGCAGCGTCGGGGTCTGCTCCGACTCCACGTCGAGCAGGCTCGCGGCCACGACGCCGAGTCCTACGCGCGCCTTTGGCGCGAAGCCCTCGGAGGCGAGCTCGACCGACGGCTCGCACCCTGGGTCGACGGTCCCTTCGTCGGCCAGCTCGGCGAGCTGGAGCACCAGGTGAACGCCTTTGACGCGATCTTTGGCCGAAAACCACGGCTCTCGCCGGTCCCCTTCGACGCGATCGGCGACGGCGAGCGGCCGATCGAAGAGCGTCTGGCCGCCTTCCGCAGCCTCCGCCAGCTGGCGCTCAAGAGAGACGACAAGACCAAGCTCCTCCGACTCAAGAGGTCCTTCGGCGGTCGAGGCAGCCCCCAGAAAGAGCGGATCGTCGGCTCGATCGCAGCGATTTCCGACCGGCTGATCGCGATCGACGCCGCGCTCGAGGGGATCGAGTTCGAAGCGAGCGACGATGCCGCCCTCGCCGTCACACCGCACGTCGTCTCACTCCTCGTCGCCGCCGAAGCGGAGATCGATGCCCATAAGCGACGCGAGGGACAGCTCGACTTCACCGACCTCGAGACGTTGACCGTAGAGCTGTTGCAAAACGAGCTCGTGCGTCACGATCTGCACCGCTCGACCGCTCACATCCTGGTCGACGAATATCAGGACACGAGCGATCTCCAGTGGGAGCTGCTGCGCAAGATGACCGAGGAGTGGTTCAGCGGCGAGAGCGCACCCGTTCCGGGCCCACTGGCGCCGACTCTCTTCATCGTCGGAGACCGAAACCAATCGATCTACGGTTTCCGCGAGGCGAACGTCGAGCTGCTGGACCAGACGCGTGACTATCTCCAGGCCCGCAGCGCCCGCGTCGCCACACCGCGAGCCGAGGCGAACTATCGTTCGGCGGAGGCGATCATCGACGCGGTCAACGCCTTTGCCAGCGGCGCCTTTCGCGACGCGACGGCGGAGAAACGGCGCCCCGAACGAGGACGCGTCGAGCTCTACCTCTACCCAGCCACCGACGTCACCTTCGAGGCGTCGTTCCTCGCCGAACGCATCGCCGACGAGCTGTCGCGGACGTCCGCCGAGGAGATCGCGGTGCTCGTGCGCACGCGCGGCCAGCTCGGTCCGATTCACGCCGCCCTGCGCGCCCGCGGAGTCCCGGTACGCGTCTTCAAGGACCCCGCGTTCTTCTGGAAAGCGGAGATCCTCGACCTCTACTGCCTGCTGGCGCTGCTCGCCGACCCCTACGACGACCGAGCGTTGGTGCGTGTGCTGCGCAGCCCGCTCTTCGGCTTCTCGGACCTCGACCTGACCTATCTCGTGCTCAATCCGCCGACCGAAGAGCCCCAGCTGCTGCTCACCTTCGGCGATGAGACCCAGACGAACGCTGCCCCGACACTGCGCGACAGCTCGCTCCTCGCCGCTCTCCAGCGCTTGCACCAGCGCACGGATGGCCGACGCCGCTCGAAAAGGCGCCGCGAGGCGCGCCTCGAGATCCCGCCATCGCTGATCACCCGCGCGCGAGAGGCGGCGACGACGCTCGAGCGCTGGTGGAGCATCCACGCCAACGGATCGCCGCGCCAGATCCTGCGCGACGCGTGGCTCGAACGCGGCGGTGAGACACTCTACGGACTGCGCGGCGGTTCACAGGCCCTCGCCAACATCGACAAGTTCTTCGCCCTCGTCGGCGACCTCGAGTCGCAGCACGGGCCGAGCTTTCCAGCGCTTGCCGCCTATTTTGCCAACGCATACGAGCAGGAGATCGGTGAGCAAGAGGCGGACCCGATCGAGAAAGAGGCGGGCGTGCAGCTGCTGACGGTCCACGCCGCCAAGGGGCTCGAGTTCGAGTGCGTCTTCCTCCCCGGCGTACATCGCGAGATTCGCACCCAACACAGCGCGCTACAGCACGGCATTCTGTCGGGCGTGGCGCTGTTGGCCCTCAAAGAGACCGACGAGGAGAATGGTCCGCACAAGACGTTGCGCCGCATGCAACAAGAGCGGGAGCGTGCCGAAGAGGCACGGCTGCTCTACGTGGCGATGACGCGTGCCCGCGATCGCTTGGTGATCACGGGGGCGCACACCCGCGCCAACAGTTGGGCACAGATGCTGCTGACGGCATACGGCCTCCCGGACCAAATGATCGAGGTCGAGGACGTCGATGAGCACCCGATTCCTGGCGGTGTCGCACGACTCGGCGCGTTGCCGAAACCAGAGACGGAGAGGCGCTTCGGCGCCCTCCGCTTCGTCCCCTATCAGCCACCGCCGACGCTGCACGTCGAGCCTCTCGACGCAGCGCTGGACGATCCGCGCGCCGTCACCCAGAGAGCGCGCCAACGAGAGGGGCAACCTCGATTCCTCCACGGAATTCCGAGCAGCCCGAGCGCGGCAGATCGCGGCGTCGTCCTCCACCGCTCGTTGCAGTGGTTGTCGAACGAGCGTTGTCTCGACCTGCGGCGGTTGGCGCTTCAACTGCCCCGCTTCCTCGACGACGCCGAGATCTTCACGCCGGCGAATCGCGAGGCCCTCGTCACCTTCGTCGAGGAGACGCTCTCGCGCCTCGTCGCCGATCCGCTGATCGCACGCTGGCTCGTCTCGGAAGAGCCCGCCCACAACGAGCTCGAGTTCCAGCTCGTCGAGGCGGGCGTCGCGACCGTCGGAATCATCGATCGCCTGATCCTCGGAGAGGGCGGCGTAGCAACGATCCTCGACTACAAGACGACGCGCTTCGAGAGCCGCGATCCCGCATCGATCGAGGCGGCGATCGCCGAGCGCGTCGCCCTCTATCGACCCCAGCTCGCGCTCTACCGGCGCGCCACCTGCGCTCTCTTTCCCGTCTCGCGCGCCGACGCCTACTTGCTCTTCACCGAGCTGCCGCGCCTCGTCCGCGTTTTGTGAGCGAGGCGATTGTCAGTGCCGCTCGCAGCGTTTACAATGGCTTGGAACCTCGAAGACGACGAGCGCCCTACCGGTCCGTGCGATCGCTCGGCGGCGTCGTCAGCGCCCGAACCCAGAGGGGGAGACCATGACCTGGCGGCTTTTTTTCACGACGTGGCTCGGCGCCGCGCTCGTCGCGCTCAGCGCCTGCGGATCCGGGGGATCGGCGACGGACGCCCAGAGCAATACCGACGTCACCGATGACGACGGCCTCGCCGCATATCTGGGCGACGCGACGCTCCTCGACAGCGCGCCGCCCCGAGCGCTCTCCTTCCGCGTGATCTCGGTCGTGCCACGCAAACCCGGGAGCAACAACGAGGCGTGCACCGCCGACGAATCCGACCTCGGACGGGTGATCGTGCGACTCTCGGTCCAGACCAGCCACTCGACCTTTCGCCCGGGCGTGCTGTTCCAACACAGCGGAAGCTCGCTCGGCTCGGAGAGTTGCGCCTGGAAGGAGGGTGAGGTTTGGCACAAGGCGGGTTGCGAGAAGCTGCCGACTGAGGCGCTCAAGACCAGTCAGGTGCTGACCCAGGACCTCTGCCTCGTCGACGATGGCCAGCCCGTGTGCGACGCGGGGGCGATCAGCAGCCAGGCCCTCTCCTTCGAGGTGACGACGATGGTCTACAAATCCAAGCGCGATCCCTCGACGCCGCTCGGACTGGTGGTGCTCCTCGACCATTCCGGGTCGCTGAGTGGCTCGATCGAAGCGACGACGGGCGGCTATCGCGAAGTAGACGATGGCGTCTCCGATTCGAACCTCGCCTCGGACAGCGACGGACGGCGCCTACACGCACTGCAAGGGCTGCTCGGAAGGCTCTCCAGCGAGGATCGGGTCGTCGTCGTGGGGTTCAACAGCCAAGCGGGCCTCTTCACGGTCTGCGAGGAGAGCGAGGCGACCATCCCCGACTTCGACGAGCGGGCGAAGACGTGCTACAGCGCCGACAAGCAGGGATTGGTCGACCCCGAACGGAGCCAGAAGACGCTGCTCAGCAGCGAGCTGCTCACCAACGCCAGGGGTCGTTCTCCGCTCTGGCAGGCGATCGAGTGGGCGATCGGCTTCCACAATCAGAACTCATCGGGGCTCTCCCCGCAGATCCTGGTCGTCAGCGATGGGAGCGACAGCTGCATCGGCTACGAGGGGCTCGATGATTGCTCGACGACGACGTTCGAGAGTCTCGAGGGCGTTGTCACGAGCGCAATCCCGATCCACTTCGTGCAGCTCGCCTCACGCGTGCACCCGCGGGCCGATCCGAAACAGCGCCTGCTGGCGTGCTTGTCGGGGGGCGAGCACGTCTTCGTCTCGAAGGCCTCGGCGTTTCAGGTCGACTCGACGATCGGACCGCTCACCGCGATGGCCGACGTCTTCCTCGGCCTCTGGGAGGCGCGAACGGCAGTCGGCGGGAATCTCCCCTCGCTCGGGACGAGCCTGCGGCTAGAGGGCCGCTTCGAGCTGAGCTCGCTCTATTTCTCGTCGCCTCCGGTCTTCGTCTTCGGCGCCAACGGCGATGACGACAACCGCCCCTACCTTACGATCTACTGACTCGGCCTCCATCCGCTCTCAGGTGATCTCGTTGTCGATCCGAGCGATCTGCTCGCGCAGGTCCTGCACTTCGCGCTCCCAGTAGAGCGCTTCACCGAAGTGCGTGAAGGTCTGTTTGAAGCTCGGATCCTCCCAGCGCCTGGCGATCCAGGTCGTGTAGTGGATGTAACGCAGCGCCCGCAACGGCTCGACGAGGCGCAACCAGCTGTCGCTGAAGGGTCGAAACTGGCGGTAGGCCTCGATGAACAGCTCGCGCTGCCGTTTTCCCTCGTGGTCGGAGCTCGGAACGAGCATCCAGACATCCTGCGCCGCCGGGCCGATGACCATGTCGTCGAAGTCGAGAAAGGTCGGGCCCTTGGGGGTCCAGATCAGGTTTCCGAGGTGGCAGTCGCCGTGCAGGCGATGGACAGGGACCTCGAGGAACAGCGGCTCGATTCGGCTGAGCAGAATCTCGACCGTCTGGGCATAGTTGCTGCGCACCGACGGGTCGATCAGGTCGTTCTCGAGCAAGTAGTGCAGATTGTCGCGCCCGTAGGTCGTCGGCGTCAGCGCCAGACGGTGCGGCGCCTCGCCCGCGGCGCCGATATTGTGGATCCGCGCCACGAGACGACCCGTGATCTCGACCTGCTCGTCGCTGAGCTCTTGGGGGCTGCGACCGCCGACCCGCTCGAAGAGGGCGTAGAGGATTCCGTCGACCTCGCCGATCGTCTCCGAAGCGGTCAACTCGAGCGGGCGAGCCACGGGGATCTCCGCCGCCGCGACCTCGGCGATGAAGCGATGCTCGTCGAGGATCGATTCGCGGGTCCAGCGGCCGGGGCGATAGAACTTCCCGACGACCCAGCTCTCGTCCTCGAGCTCGAGCTGATAGACGCGATTCTCGTAGCTGTTGAGGATCATGAAGCGCCCGCTAGCGCGCCGTCCGCCGACTTCGACGGCATCGAAGACCTGATCGGGCTCCAGACGGTTGAATCGAGCGGCGAGGGGGTGATTCTCGATCGATATTTCGGGGATCATCGCGGCGGCTCTCCTTCACGGGTGGCTCGCTACAGGCGTACGCGAATCAACGTCGATTGTCAATCGCAGGACCGAGACGCCCCTGCTGGCGATCGCGTCAAACGCGCTTCGGGGGTCGCGACGCGAGCCGTGTCGCGAGAAGAAGCGCCAGTGCCAGCGCGGCGATGTAGAACCAGAAGCAACGACGGTTCTGCGCCACGGCGAGGTCGTGTTCGTTGGCCCCGAGAACCACCGAAATGATCGTCACACCGACGACGCCCCCAACGTAGCGCATCGTCGACATCACGCCTGCGGCGACGCCGCTCTGCTCTGGTGGCACAGCGGAGAGGGCGACGGACTGGGCGGGTCCCATCACCAAGCCGATCCCGCCGCCGACCGCGGAGAGGCCGACGAGCACGAGCGAGAGCGTGTCGCGATCGACGACGGCGATCAATTCGCCGAACCCGCTGATCGTCAGCAACACACCGATCAACACCGTCAACCGCGCACCGACGCGCTCGGCGAGGCGCCCACCGAGGGGAGCGGCGATCACCATGCAGGCGGTCAGCGCCAGCAGAGACTGCCCGACGCGCTCGGGACGCAGGCGCAGCGTACGTTCGAGCAGGAATGGGATCTGAAAGATCACCGCATACATCCCGAGGTTTTGCAGCGCGACGATCGAGGCTCCGAGCACGAAGAGCCGGCGGCGAAAGAGGGAGAGGTCGATCAGCGGAGCAGGATGACGTCGCTCCCAGACGACGAATCCGACGAAGACCAGGATCGCGGCCGAGACGGTCAGCCAGCCGAACCCGCCTCCGACCTTCAACCCGGCGACGGTGCCGCCGAGACTCAGCGCGAGGCCGACGAGACCAACGAGATCGACGGGCGCAGCTCGACGCGGCGGTTTCGATGCGGGCGCCGCGTCGACCGCCGTGCGCGGAATCCGCGCCGCCGGCGAGGGATCGGTTCGCGAGCTCGGAACCAGCCACCAGGCCAAAACCAACAGCGGCAGATTGATCCAGAAGATCGCGCTCCAATGCAGACGCTGCGTCAGGAATCCGCCGACCAGCGGACCGAGCGCCGCCGAGGTGGCGAGCAACGCTCCGAAGGCTCCAAATGCCCGGGGACGCCGCTCCTCGGGGATCGCGCTGCGCAAGACGGCCAGCGCCGTCGGAACGGTGAGCGCGCCGCCAGCCGCCATCATCAAACGAGCGGCCGTCAAGCTCCAAAGCTGGTGCAGCACGACGGCGAAGAGCGTCCCCACACCGAAGATCAGCTGTCCCAGAACGAGCGTACGCTTTCGTCCGAGCCAATCTCCGAGCTTTCCGGCGGGGCTCTGGGCGACGATGTTCACGATCAGATACGAGTTGACGAGCCACACCGTGAGCGTGCCAGCACCGACGTGAAGGGTTCGGCCAATCGTCGGCAGGGCGACGGCGACCATCGTCGAGTTGAGCGGCGTCAATGCCGCTGTCAGGGCCAGGGCGGCGACGAACCGCACCGACAGGGGAGTCGGCGGCGCACCCTCCTCAGCCATGTCGACCCGTGATCGCCCGTCGCTGAAGGAGAAAGAGCTGATCGTCAGCGAACGCCCACTCCAGATCTTGGGGACCGCCGAAAACGTGTTCACAGCGATTGGCCAGCTCGTGGAGTCGCGAGAGCTTCTGCTCGTCTAGGCAGAACGCGTGGACGAGCGCTGGCTCGACGCTCTGCTCTTCCGTTCCGGACTCGTCGAGCCAGCGGATCATCAGGTCCTTTTCGCCTGCGGTGCGCTCGATCAACGCCCCGTCGCGAGAGAGGCGATAACGGTCGGGATTCACCAGGCCGCTGACGACCGCTTCGCCGAGTCCCCAGGCTGCCTCGATCACGCGCTCGTCCCGGTTGCTGATCGGGTCGCGACTGAAGAGCACGCCGGCGCAATCGGCGAGGATCAGCTTTTGGATGACGACTCCCGTCGCCGGCTCGCCGACGATGCCGAGGCGCTGGCGGTAGGCGCGCGCGGCCGCCGAATGGGCCGAGTCGCGAATCGTCCGGATCGCCG
>JAGQJP010000524.1 GCA_020430585.1 Myxococcales bacterium
ACGAAGTTGTAGATGCCGCCCTTGCCTTCCTTGTCGCCGGGATACCAATTCTGCACGGTCGAATACTTGATCTGCGCGTCATCCATCGCGATCAGCTCGACGACGGCGGCGTGCAACTGGTTCTCGTCGCGCATCGGCGCCGTGCAGCCTTCCAGGTAGCTCACGTAGGCGCCCTCGTCGGCGACGATCAGCGTGCGCTCGAACTGCCCCGTGTTGGCGGCGTTGATCCGGAAGTAGGTCGAGAGCTCCATCGGACAGCGCACGCCCTTGGGCACGTAGACGAAGGAGCCGTCGGTGAAGACCGCCGAGTTGAGGGCGGCGAAGAAGTTGTCGCCTTGCGGGACGACGGAGCCGAGAAACTGCTGAACCAGCTCCGGGTTCTCCTGCACCGCTTCGGAGAAGGAGCAGAAGATGATTCCGAGGTCCTTGAGCTTGCCCTTGAAGGTCGTCGCCACCGAGACCGAGTCGAAGACGGCGTCGACGGCCACACCGGCCAGCAGCTCGCGTTCGCGCAGGGGAATACCCAGCTTTTCGTAGGTCCGCAGCAGCTCCGGGTCGACCTCGTCGAGACTCTTCGGGCCACTCTTCTGCTTCGGTGCCGAATAGTAGCTGATCGACTGATAGTCGACGGGGTCGTAGCTCAGGTTCGGCCAGTGGTGCGGCTCGTCCATCTCGAGCCAGAAGCGGTAGGCCTTCAGGCGCCAGTCGGTGAGCCACTCGGGCTCGCGCTTCTTGAGCGAGATCAGCCGGATCACCTCTTCGTTGAGGCCAGGCGGGACCGTATCGGTCTCGATATCGGTGACGAACCCGTACTTGTATTCCGAGGCTACGTGTTCGTGTAGGGGATCGACTTGTGTCATCTTCGCATTCTCCATTCAGACCCTCTCAGAGCTCGGGAGGCGCTCCCAATTTCTTTTCGTCGCCGCGAGAATCGCTCCCCGAGCCGCAGCCACACCCCGTCCGCGACGCGTTCGAGCGCGGGCGTCGGAGGGTGAGGGTCTCGAGCAAGCCCCCGCTCTCGTTGATCGGTCGGTTCATATCGGCCAAGCTGATCGACCGCAAGACTCCGAGGATCGCCGAGTTGATGATCTCCCAATTCGTTCGCATCGGGCAGATCGACTCTTGATCGCAATTGCGCGTATCGTCCTGGCACTCGGTGAGAGCGACGGGCCCGTCGAGCGCGTCGATCACGTGGGCGACGGCGATCTGCCGCGGCTCGCGCGCCAGGGTGTATCCGCCTCGTACGCCGCGTTGCGAGACGAGGATCCCGCTGCGCGCCAGGAGCTTGAGAATCTTGCTCACCATCGGAAGGGGTAAGAGGGTCTTGCGCGCCAGATCGCGCGCGGAAAACGCTTCGCTCTCCGCCCCACGATCGATGAAGTGCGTCAAGAGCAAGATTCCGTAGTCGGTCTGTTTTGTAATTCGGAGCATTGTTCAATCAGAACTAAAATGGTACTAATTACCACTCATACCAGAATCAACCTGCACTGACAAGCATTTCACCGATCGTCGGCGGAAAGCGTACAGGTTCGGTGCTATATAGCAAAAGAGCCTCTCAGTGGCAAGACGTTTGAGCTCGATCGCGGGTGATCGCGGCGAGAATGGTTTACGTCGCGTCGCATTTGTGCTATTCGCCAAGGTGAGAAACGCTGGTCGACGCGCATCCTCCGACCGTGGCGAGATCTCGAGCGAGCATCGATGTCCTACGAGCGTACAATCGGATCTCCCTGCAACTCCACAGCTGGTGGCGGCAGAGCTCAGTTGGACTCCGAATCGGGAACACCGCGCGATCGGCTGGGGCGCGCGCTGCGTGAGCTTCGCGTCTCGGTCACCGACCGCTGCAACTTCCGCTGCACCTACTGCATGCCACTCGAGCACTACAGCTGGATCCCGAAGCGCGAGATCCTCTCGTTCGAGGAGATCACGCGGCTCTCACGACTCTTCGTCCGCCTCGGTGTCGACGCGTTGCGCCTGACGGGGGGTGAGCCGCTGTTGCGCAAGGGGCTGCCCGAGCTGATCGCGATGCTCTCGGCGATCGAGGGGCTCGACGAGATCAGCCTGACGACGAACGCGACGCGGCTGGTCGAGCTCGCCGAGCCGCTCCGCCGAGCCGGACTGCGACGGATCAACATCAGCCTCGACACCCTCGATCCGGCGCGCTTCGAGGCCCTCACCCGACGACGCGACCTCGATCGCGTGATCGCCGGCATCGATCGCGCCGTCGAGGTCGGGCTCACGCCAGTCAAGCTCAACACCGTCGTCCAGCGCGGCGTCAACGACGACGAGCTCGTCGGGCTCGTGCGCTTTGCGGTGGAGCGCGGGCTCGAGCTGCGCTTCATCGAGTTCATGGACGTGGGCACCGCCAATGGCTGGCGTCTCGACCAGGTGGTCAGCCGCGCCGAGATCCTGCAAGCGATCGCTGGCGCCATCGAGCTCGAGCCGCTCGGCCGCCTCAACGCCGACGATCCCGCCGAGGCGTGGCGCGTCCGCGGAAGCGCCTGTCGGATCGGGATCATCCCGTCGGTCACCGCCCCCTTCTGTGGACGCTGCTCCCGGGCGCGGCTGACGGCGAACGGCTCGCTGGTCACCTGCCTCTTCGCCGCATCTGGCCACGATCTAAAGGGACGGCTGCGCGACGGAGCGAGCGACGACGAGCTACTCGACCGGCTACGCCAAATCTGGCGCGCCCGAGACGACCGCTACTCGGAGATTCGCTTCAGCGAGACCGGCGCCCTCGCACGCCGCGAGGGCAAGCTGGAGATGATCACCCTGGGAGGGTGAACGAATGAGCCTCGAAACGATGGTCTGGGCCCTCGTCTTCGGTTCCGTCGGCCTGGCCTATTTCCTCTATGGTAAGCGCCAGAAGAAGTCGATTCCGTTGATCTGCGGACTGCTCTTGATGGCGTTCCCCTATTTCGTCACACGTCGGCTACCGCTGATCGCCATCGGCGTGTTGTTGACGGCGATTCCCTACTTCGTCCGCAGCGCCAACTGAGCGACGAGCCCTCCTCGCGCTGGAGGCCCGCCAAACACAACACGACGGGCTCAGCGGCGAAGGAGCGAGCGGTCGGGGCGTTTCGGAATGCGCCCCGTGATCGCCATGAAGAGCCCGACACCCGCGACGACCAGGCCAACCAGCATCAGGCGCATCGACAGCACACCGTCCCGCCATGTCAGATACGCCGCCAAACCGGCGAGTACGAGCCCGACGGCGCCGATGGATGCACCGATGACCCGTTTCACCTGCGGCGAGACTTGGCCAGCCGCCACAGCCGCGGCGGTGTCCGGCGCGACTCCACCCGTGCCGGAGGGCGAGCCACCGCTCGCCGCCAGACGGGAACGCGGGTCGACCCGATTGACGCCGGTCCGGTCTGTGATGAACGAAAGCAGCAGGATTCCAGCGAGGGCGCAAAGGAGCGCGAGCACTAGCGAGACGAGCACGGCCAGCAATTGCGCCCGTCCATCGGCCCACTGAAGGTGATCGAGGAGCCAGGGATAGGGGCCGCGACCTCTGACGACCCAATAGCCCATCATGGCGAGGGCGGCGACGCAAAGCGAGCCGCTCAGCACTTGGAACACGCGTAGCGGGAGGATCTTCATCGTCTCAGGCGAGCTTCTCTTGCACCGAGCGGATCTTGTCTTCCATCGTCTGCTCGCGATCGATCCGCGTTCCGAGGCGGATCGTCGTCGAGATCCGTGGCGCTCCCATCTGGTGGATCGCCTCGTGCGCCTCTTTGAGGGCGGAGAAGACCGCGTCGTACTCCCCTTCGACGTTCGTTCCGTAGGCGTGGAGAATCGTCTTGAGGCCCCGAGCGGCGAAGATCTCTTCGACCCGCGCGATGAACCCCGAAAGCGACGTTCCCGTCAGCGGGATGACGCAAATGTCCGCGATTACCTTCATGAACCCTCCGTCGCACCGCCCGCGGCCCGCCCCATCTCGCGCAGGCTGCGGTAGGTGAAAATGCCCGTGTCGTGGCCATCGTTCCAGCGCACGCCGAGGGCGTACTGCCCGACACTGAAGATCGCCAGCGGCTTGATGTCGAGCCGCACCGATTTCGGATCGAGGATCGGCTTGCCCGTGTGCTCGTCGACGCAGCCCGCGCAGGGGCAGGCGGTGCGTAGCTTGCGGAACGAGAAGCTCTGCGCCACGCCGTCGGCCCAGAGCATCTCGAAGGACGAGGCCGATCCGCGGCGCAAGCCGATCGGCACCTGTGGGTCGGCACCCTCGGCGACGCGCTCGAGATGCCATCCAGGTCCCGGATCATCGCCATTGTACTCGAAATTGAAGTCGACGATCGGCTCGGCGTAGTCTCCGCCGCGTTCGAGCTGCGCCAGAAGCGAACCGGCGATTTCGAAATAGGCCTTCGAGACCCCGGATTCGGGGTGTTCGAGCACGACGGGGAGACCCGCGTCCCCCCCTTCGGCGACGAGGGGATCGACGGGAACGCCGCCGAGGAAGGGCACCCCGACGTGATCGGCGAGCCAGCGACCGCCCCCGTGCAGGAAGAGATTGGTCTGCTCGCCACAATGCGGGCAGAGCCAGCCGCTCATGTTCTCGAGGATGCCGAGCACGGGCACGCGCACCTTCTCGAACATCCGCAAGCCGCGCAGGGCGATATTGAGGCTCACTTTCTGCGGCGTCGTGACGACGATCGCGCCGCGGAGGAGGACGATCTGGGCCAACGAGAGCTGGGTGTCGCCAGTCCCCGGCGGGAGGTCGAGGATCAAAAAGTCGAGCTCGCCCCAGGCGACGCCGAGGATGAACTGGGAGATGAACTTCGAGACCATCGGCCCGCGAAAGATCGCCGGGGTCTCGTCATCGGTGACCAGCCCCATCGACATCACCTTCAAGCCGTGCTGGCGAATCGGGACGATCTGCCCGCCGACCATCATCGGCGGCTCACCAAAGGCCAACCCGAGCATCTGCGGAACGCTCGGACCAAAGATATCGACGTCGGCAATCCCGACCCGCTGGCCGAGGGATTGGAGCGCCAGAGCGACGTTGACGGCAGCGGTGGACTTGCCGACCCCACCTTTGCCGCTGGACATCGCGATTACGTGCTTGACACCCGAGAGCTCATTGGACATCGGAATCTCCTCTTCACCAAAAATAAAAAAGGGGAATCTGCCGCGGCAAATTCCCCTACGTCGTGGAGCTAGGGGGGCTCGAACCCCCGGCCTCTAGAGTGCGATTCTAGCGCTCTCCCAGCTGAGCTATAGCCCCGCACGTCGTAGGAGGCGATATATCATCGAGGTAGCCGGCCGTCAAGCCAAATTTGGTCGCCCCGAAGCGGGGGTGACTTGACCCCCCTCGGCGCCACTGGGCACAGCAGACCCGAGCCAGCGAGAGCCGGACACATGCGATAACACCCTAAAATTACGGCCATTTCTCGCCATCGCAGGCCACCGACGGAGTTGGTCGACATCTTGCACTAAGGGCCGAGGCGTGAGGTCGGTGGGACCCCGAGGAGGGACGATGCAATACCTGGCGACGATATTCACCGAGAGCTTCGAGTTTCACGTCTCCGACGGGCTCTGCGTCGCGGTGCGCGACCGTGGCACGAGCGAGTGGCTGAAGAATCATCCCGCCCGCTATCAGCGCCTGTACGACGACGAGACTCTGGTCTACCTCGCCGGACTGCGCTCCCCGTCTGCGCGTGTCCGCCTGCAGTTCCAGGGCTCGCGCCACTTCGTCTCACAACCGATCCTCTTCGCGATCTGCACTCGCCGCGACGACCTGCCGGCGTTGCGCCAGGTCGCCTGAGCCCACTCCAAGCCCAAAAGCGATCGATTCGACGTCACGAGACGGGCGCGCCACCCTCTGTCCCGGCTCCGTCCCCGTCGCCCGCGCCGAGCCGCTCGACGAGCAGCGAACGGATCCACGCCGCTTCGTCCGTCGAGAGGTGCCGGCCGAGCTCGATCGAACGCCCGCCGATCCGGAGGCGACGGTCGCCGATCTCCACCTCGTCCCAGGTCGCCTCGATCCGCCGCGTCGGCTGCCCGCGCCAGAGCGCCTGGTAGCGCAGGCGATCGGGCGTGACCTCGAGGGACTCGGAACCGAAGACTCTCGAGAGAATGTTTCGCGCCAACAACGGGAAGGCGACGAGCGTGACGAGCGCCAGAATCAACATCGGCGCCCGAGAGACACCCGTTCGCATCAAAAAGATGAAGAGCATCCAGAGCATCAAGAGAGAGAGCGCCCCCAACGCTTCGAGCTTGGCGCGGCCGTCGAACCCGAAAGCGGGAATCCGAATCTCGAGGACGTCATCGTGGAGCGACACTTCGGAGCACGCCTCGGGCGGACGCGGAAGGGCCAGCGCCGAGCCACCGTGCAGGGCGCGTAGCGCGTGCTCGGCGGTCGCGATGCGATCCTCGACGATCGGCTCCAACAGCCGATCGAGAACCCGCGGAAGCGCGCCGTCGAGGCGCATCGCCGAGCGCCAATCGATCCGCAGGCGACGCTGGGGCAGATCTCCCGGCTCTTTCCCCGACCCACAGAAGCAGAGCGTCGCCCCGACGGCGTAGAGGTCGCTCTGGGGCGTCGAGCGCCCGCTCAGCTGCTCGGGGGCCATGTACCCGAAGGTCCCGACGGTGCTCACCTTCGAGAGCTGGGTCCCGGCCCAGAGCTCGCGCACCCCACCGAAATCGACGAGGCGCAGGGTCCCCTCGTCGTCGACCACGATATTGTCCGGCTTGATGTCGCGGTGCACGACCGGAACCGACCGCTGATGCAGATAGGCGCAAATCTCGAGGAGCTGCTCGGCGATCCGTTCGAGCTCCTCTCGTGGGCGGGGACCGCGCTGCCTGACCAGCTGGCGCAACGGGATTCCGGGGGCGAGCTGCTGCACGAGCACGTACGCTGGAGGCTTGCGCTCGTCGTCGAGGAAGGCGTCGACGTAGCGCGGGATCGCCGGGTGGTCGAGCTGTTGGAGCACGCGCGCCTCGA
>JAGQJP010000057.1 GCA_020430585.1 Myxococcales bacterium
CAGCGCGATCTCACCTCGGTTCGCGATCAGTACTTTGCCAAATGCCTTGGGGCTCATCAAATCCTCTAGCCCGCGCAACGTCCGGGCGCGGTACGGTCGCTCAGAGCGGAATGTTCCCGTGCTTTTTCGGCGGATTGGTCTCTTGCTTGTCTTTGAGCATCTCGAGGGCGCGGCAGATCTTCTCGCGCGTCTGCGCCGGGAGGATCACCTCGTCGACGTAGCCGAGCTCGGCGGCCACGTAGGGGTTGGCGAACTTCTCGCGGTAATCCTCGACGAGCCGCTTGTGCTCGAGGACTTGATCCGTCGCCTCGGCGAGCTCGTTGCGAAAGACGATGTTCACGGCGCCATCTGGCCCCATCACCGCGATCTCCGCGGTCGGATAGGCGTAGTTGATGTCGGCGCGGACGTGCTTGGAGGCCATCACGTCATAGGCTCCGCCGTACGCCTTGCGGGTGATCAGCGTCACCTTCGGCACCGTCGCCTCGGCGAAGGCGTAGAGCAATTTCGCCCCGTGCTTGATGATCCCGGCGAACTCCTGTCCCGTGCCGGGCAGGAAGCCGGGGACGTCGACCAGCGTGACGAGCGGGATGTTGAAGGCATCGCAGAAGCGCACGAACCGCGCGCCCTTGATGCTGGCGTCGATGTCCAGACAGCCCGCGAGGTAGATCGGCTGATTCGCGACGATCCCTGCCGGACGGCCATTGAAGCGAGCGAATCCGATCACGATGTTCTTCGCGAAGTGCTCGTGCACCTCGAAGAAGTAGCCGTCGTCGACGACACGCTTGATCACGTCCTTGATGTCGTAGGGTTTGTTCGGGTTGTCGGGGACGATTGTGTCGAGGCCCGGGTCGGGCTTGTTCCAATCGTCGCGTGGCGGCAGCGCAGGCGGGTCCGAGGCGTTGTTCGGCGGAATGAAGCCGACCAGCTCGCGCAGGATATCGAGGCAGTGGTCCTCGTCGTGCGCCGAGAAGTGGGCCACCCCAGACTTCGAGTTGTGGGCCATCGCCCCGCCGAGCTCCTCCTTGGTCACCTCTTCGTGGGTCACCGTCTTGATCACCTCGGGTCCCGTGATGAACATGTACGACGTGTGCTCGACCATCACGATGAAGTCGGTGATCGCCGGGCTGTAGACCGCGCCGCCCGCGCAGGGACCCATCACCGCCGAGAGCTGTGGGATGACGCCCGACGCGAGGGTGTTGCGCAGAAAGATGTCGGCGTAGCCCGCCAGCGAGACGACGCCCTCCTGAATGCGGGCCCCCCCCGAGTCGTTGAGGCCGATCACCGGGCAGCCGGTTTTCATCGCCAAGTCCATGATCTTACATATTTTTTCAGCGTACGCGCCCGAGAGCGAGCCGCCGAAGACGGTGAAATCTTGCGCGAAGACGAAGACCTGGCGGCCATCGATCGTGCCGTACCCCGTGACGACGCCGTCGCCGTAGATCTTCTTCTCCCACATGCCGAAGTCGGCGCAGCGATGCGTTTTGAATTTGTCGAGCTCGACGAACGTCCCTTGATCCAAGAGGCGCTCGATTCGTTCGCGGGCGGTGTACTTCCCAGCAGCGTGTTGGCGCTCGATGCGGCTTTGGCCGCCACCGAGCTCGGCCAGGCGATGCTTTTCCTTGAGAAGGTCGAGTTTGTTCACGTCACTCATCGTCCACTCCATCAACGGCCGCCAATCAGGACGTGCAGCCCTCGGATCCGTGGGAAATCACAACCCAAAGCTCGCCCATGCTACCAACCCCGTCGGCGCTTGTCAACGCGCAGGCGAGGGGCGATCGAGCGCCTCCTGTGGGCGCGTGACGGCAGGCAGAGCCCCGGGGTTTTTGCGAGACACCCGGATCGATTTCTGCTATCGTAATAAGCGATTGATCCCCGAGCGGAAACAGAGGTTTGGCGAGCCTGCCGCCTCAGCGACAAGGTCTGATGGACAAGTTCGAGACGGTTGATGCCCGGTTGTACCGGGAGATACAGCAACAGGTATCGTATTTGCTCAACTGCTACCGCGAGTATGCGCCGGAGCGGTTGGGAGATGTCGAGGATTGGAGTCACGACATCATCATCCGGATCATCGAGAAGCTCGGCTCACCCAATCGTCTCACCCCTTTCGAGAAAGAGCAGATCAAGACCATCGGCGTGCGTGCCTTCATCGATCGCCTGGTTCGCGGCTACATTCGCGAGACCTTCCGACGCGAAGACGCAGGAAAAGACTACGTCGTCGTCAAAGACTTTTTGCTACTGGCCGCACTGGTTCTGGAAAAGCGCTTCGGTGTGCCCGACGAACGGTTGCAGATCAAGGCGAACCTGAGCCACGACAATTTGATTCGCTTCGAGAAGAACGCACTCTGGTACAGCTACGAGGATACGACCTTTCGCGTCGACGCCGAGCGGCGCTCCGATGCCGAGTGGTGCATCGTCAACGAGTGGCTGAAGGAGGGCGACGATCCGCTCGTCTACCACATCAAAGAGTTCCGCGGCGACTCGGACAAGGGCTCGAAGTCGGTGATCGTCGCGCTGCTCGCCGCGCCGAACCTATTCCGCTTCGTCGAGGGCGATCCGCGCTCGCTGCTGTTGAACCCGGGGTTGCGCAAGACCGACCGCCAGAAGAACGTGATCGCCACCAAGGCAGCGCGGTGGCAGCTCTGCGTCGGCCTCAAGGCGAACCATCCGAAGAAGCAAGACGCCGAGGGGGAGTGGGGGCCGGTCAAGAAGTCCGAGCGGACCTATACCCGCAAGAAGGCCGTGGTCCAGAAGCTCTTCGCGTCGCTCGGAAAGGCGCGCTTTCGCAGCCCCTTCGGGATCGACGATCTCCACGCCGAGGTGAGCCCGATGCGGCGCACGGCGCTCAGCTTCGACGAGCTCGCCTACTCGATCAGCGACGCCGAAGCGGTAGGCGGCGAGGAAGAATCGCACTTCACGTTGGATTTTAAGTCACTGCTCTCCGATAAACTCGCCCTAGACATTTTACGTAATCTCGGGGGAGGACTCTCGCGGCGCCACCTGATGCAAAAGTACGGTTGGTCGCTGCGAGAATACAACCTCGAGAAGGAGAAGTTCCTGGCTCGAATTCAAGAGTCGTTCGCGGATGCGCTGGAGGACGGGGATAACCTCAAGCGTGTGCTCAACGGAATTCTCGAATTCATGGAGGTGTACTCGGGCCAGGTCTCTGAGGAGCGTAATCGGGGAGAAAAACAATGCAAAGCGAATCCTTGAACGATCTGATCCAAATCGCCGCGTTCACGGCGAAGCTGAACGACGATCCAGAGCTCGTCCAAGCGTTCCGCGGGTTTCTGCGTGATCGCAACCTGCGGGCCCAGAACGAGTCCAAGCTGGCGACGAATCGGCTCGACGAGATCGAC
>JAGQJP010000525.1 GCA_020430585.1 Myxococcales bacterium
CTACCGCATTCGTTGCGGAAATTGAAGAGCAGCCCGACGTCCGCGCTGCCGCGGTAGAAGGTCAGCGCGGCGCTGAAGCCGAAGGGGTCGGTGGCGTCGCTGAAGTTGTTGTCGGTGCAATCGCGTCGCTCTTGTGGCCGTCGAAAGTGGCCGCGGACCCGCACGACGATCTTCACCGGGCCCTCCTCGACGATCTCGAAGTCCGGGCTCCCCACGTCGTCGGGCGACGGATCGACCGAGACGGTGTTGTCGACGGCGAGGGTGTCGTAGCTCGCCAGCGTCTCCACCACCGCGCCACCGCCGGTGAGCATCCTCGGGCCGGCGCCCGCCTTGTGCATGTAGACCGTGGAGAAGGTTCCGCTCTGGCCGAAGTCGACCTCGATCAGCTCGATCAGCGCCGGGTTGTAGGGGTTGAGGGTGAAGCGAGCGACGCCCGTCGTGACTCGATAGAGGCTTCCATCCTTTACGATCGCCGCGCTCAGCGGATCGTTCGCCAAAGGCGCGTTGGCGGTGTACTCCCGAAGCTCGAACGTGCCGCTGGCGTTCGCGGCCAAGCTCGTCGGCAGGCTGATCTCGAGCCAGCGGATCGGACGCGAATTGTCCGAGATCGTACCGAGGGCGCCGCCCCAGCGCGAGAGAACGTTGAACTGCGCTTGGACCCAGCGATTCTGGGCGTCGACGAGGATCAATTTGGCGACGTCGCGGACATCGTCGATCTTCGCCAGCGGAATGCCCGAGAAGGCGATCTCTCGCTGGCGGATCAGCGACGTATCGTTGCGGACCTCTACCGTGGCGATCACCTTGAACGGGCCAGTCGGCGGGCCGCCCAAGATGCCCTCGGGGTAGTCCGGTGGGACCGAGGTCGCGTCGTCGCTGTCGTCGGATGGCGGCACGTCGGGGGCCGAGCCGTCGTCGAGGTCGGGTGGCGCGACGCTGTCGCCGTCGGGCGTGCCCGACGAGTCGCCGATCACCGCGTCCGACAGGCCGTCGCCCACCGCCGTGTCGGCGAGAACATCGGCACTACCCGAGTCTGCCGTCATGTCCCCTGCGGCGTCAGCGTTTCCGTTGCCTTCGAGGCGGCCTGGGTTCGGCACGCAGCCGAGAGCGAAGATCGACACGGCGAGCAACCAGAGCTTGCAGCGCGAGTACTGTGACCCGATCATCGAATTCTCCTCTAGACGTATGGTCTGTAGTATAGCGGAGGCGAGGCGGGATGGGTAGCTCGTTGCGCGGAAAGCGGCGCGGAGCGGAGGGCGGGCAACAAAGCGGTTGATCGCCGCGACATTCGGCGATAGCCTAGCAGACGAGCCCACACCCAGCGCGGAGCCCCTCGTGGATCGAGAAGGCGAAACTCCGAAAAATGTCGGACCGGACGGCCTCGCCGACCCGACTCCTCTCGACATCGATTCGTCATCGGTGCGTCTGAGCGATCTCGCCGGGCGCGAGTATCTCTCGCGTTTGGTGCGCGAGCTCGCCGACGAAGCCGGCGCGCTGGGAGCCTATGTCTCGCTGCTCGAGGAGCACGACCAACA
>JAGQJP010000526.1 GCA_020430585.1 Myxococcales bacterium
AGCAAGGGCCACTGGGAGCTCGGCGCATGCAAGCCGACCTGCGACCCGGCGAATGACCCGTATCGCCAATACGACGCGAAGACCTGCCAGGTCGTGCGTTTCGTCTGTCCCGAGGGCACCGAGTACTTCTCGGACGAGTGCGGGTGTGGCTGCAAGCCCTCGTTGCACTGGGTCGTCTCCTGCGGGACCCCGGTCTGCTACGAGAATCAGCCGGCGCCGACGGACGTCCCGACGTGCAAACCGGACCAACAGACGGGTAGCCCCTGCTCGGTCGATGGTCAGCGCTGCATTCCCGAAAAACCCCTCGATTGCGGTCGCACGCTGATCTGCTTGACGAGCCAGCCCGTGGTCTGTCCGATCTCGCAACGCAAGTTCAAGACCGGGATCCGTTATCTCTCCGAGAGCGACAAGTCCAAGCTTTACACGGATCTGAAGTCGATCGACCTGGCGACGCTGAACGCGACCAAGGGCCGCGACCTCTACGGCTACACCAGCGTGACCGTCGCCGCCCTGCAGACGCAAGCGAAACAGCTCGAGACGCTTCGACGCCAAATCGAAGCGCTGCAGAAGCGCGTCAAGGCGCTGACCCACTCGACCATCAGCAAGTAGCGCACGACCCCACCTCCGCCACGCTGGTTCGCGGATCAGCGCTTGGCGATCGCCTCGACCTGTTGCCAGCCTAGCTCCCCGACGGGGCGCGCCGCTTGACCCATCGCTTTCGCCTGGGCGCTCGCCGCGGTGCCGTCCTTGACCCGACCCATGATCCCCTGCAGAATCGCCGCCAGGCGGAAGAGATTGTAGGCCATATAGAAGTCCCAGTGCTCGCGGTCGATCGGGTCGTGGCCGGTCTTGCGGCAGTAACGTTCGACGTACGCCCGCTCGCTGGGAATTGCGAGCGCCGCGAGATCGGCACCGCGCACGCCACGAAAGAGCCCGGCGGGGATGTGCCAGGCCATGCAGTGGTAGGCGAAATCGCCGAGGGGATGGCCGAGGGTCGAGAGCTCCCAATCGAGAACGGCGCAAAGGCGCGGCTCCGTCGGATGGAAGATCAAGTTGTCCAGGCGGTAGTCGCCGTGAACGATCGTCGTCTCGTCACCCGGGGGGATGTGTGCGGGGAGCCAGTCGATCAGCCGGTCCATCGCCTCGATCGTCTCGGTCTCGGAGGCGCGATACTGGCGGCTCCAGCGGTCGATCTGGCGGGCGAAGTAGTTGCCCGGCTTGCCGAAGCTCTCGAGCCCGAGCGCTCGATAGTCGACCCGATGCAGCGCGGCGATCACGCGGTTCATCTCCTCGTAGATCGCGGCGCGCTCGTCGTTCGCCAGGCCGGGCATCGTCGGGTCCCAGAGAATCCGCCCCTCTACGTACTGCATGACATAGAAGGCGGTACCGATCACCTCGCTCTTCTCGCAGAGGCAGTAGGTCTCGGCGACGGGCACCTCCGAGTCGCGGAGCGCCGTGATCACGCGATATTCACGATCGACGGCGTGGGCCGAGGCGAGCAGCTTGCCCGGCGGTTTACGTCGCAGCACGTAGCGCTGCCCGCCGGCGCGCAGCAGATAGGTCGGATTCGACTGACCACCCTTGAACTGCTCGACCTCCAGCGCCGCCGGGTCGCGGGGAAAACCTTCGATCGCGTCGCGCAGGTAGAGCGCGAGCCGCTCGGTGTCGAAGGCGTGCCGCTCGGAGACGGGCTTGGTCCCACTGAAGTCGTGGCTCATCGGCGCTCTCCCTCTCGGCGCGGCAACGGTGGATACTTCATCAGCTCGACCCGAGCGATCACCCCGCGGTGCACGGCGTCGGGGCCATCGGCGAGGCGCAGCGCCCGCGCCATCGCGAACATCCCGGTCAGCGGAACGTCGCGCGAGACGCCCGCGCCGCCGTGGATCTGAATCGCCTCGTCGACAACGCGCTGCAACACGTTCGGCGCGACGACTTTGATCGCCGAGATTTCGCGCATCGCGCCGAGGGCGCCGACCTGGTCCAGCTTCCAGGCCGCGTAGAGCGTGAGCAGGCGCGCCTGGTCGATCGCGATCCGCAGATCGGCGACGCGCTCGCGGTTGCCGCCGAGGTTGATCAGCGGTTTGCCAAACGCACTGCGCGACAGCGCGCGGCGGATCAACAGCTCGAGGGCGTACTCCGAGGCGCCGATCATCCGCATGCAGTGATGGATCCGCCCAGGCCCGAGACGCCCCTGCGCGATCTCGAAGCCGCGGCCGAGCCCCTTGATCAGGTTCGATTTCGGCACCCGCACCCCCTCGAACCAGACCTCGCCGTGGCCGTAGGGCTCGTCGAACTCGCCGAAAACCGGGAGCATCCTCTTGATCGTCAGCCCCTTGGCGTCGGTCGGCACGAGGACCATGCTGTGCTGGTGGTGCCGGTCGTTCTCGGGATTCGAGACCCCCATGAAGATCCCGACGCGCGCCTTCGGGTGGCCGATGCCCGAGGCCCACCATTTCTGTCCGTCGAGGATCAGCTCCTCGCCCTCTTCCCGGATCGTCGCCTGCATGTTCGTCGCGTCGCTCGAGGCGACGTCGGGCTCGGTCATGAAGAAGACCGAGCGGATCTCGCCGGCGAGCAGCGGCGTGAGCCACCGCGCCTTCTGCTCCGGGCTGCCGTAGTGGTAGAGCACCTCCATGTTGCCCGTGTCGGGGGCGTTGCAGTTGAAGATCTCGGGCGCCAACAGGCTGCGCCCCGTCTCTTCGGCGATCGGCGCGTACTCGAGGGTCGTCAGACCGCCTCCGAGCTCGGAATCGGGCAAGAAGAGGTTCCAGAGGCCGGCAGCGCGGGCCTTCGCCTTGAGCGCTTCGACCTCTTCGGGGACGATCCAG
>JAGQJP010000527.1 GCA_020430585.1 Myxococcales bacterium
CAGAAAGAGCGCAACTCGATTCGCAAAGCCTATCCGAACCTCGTCGAGTTCGAGTCGAAGCTGCTCTTCAAACGCTTCTACATTCCCGACGAGATGCCGAAGAACGGCGAGCTGGTCGACGATATCGCCGTCAACCGCACGCTCTTGGGCAACGTGGTGCGCAGCGCGAGCAGGCGCCCCTTCGTGCGCTCGAGCGCCGAGGCGCAAAAGCGCCGCCAGAGCATTCGCGTCGGGATCCCGAAGGCGCTCAACATCTGGAACACGGCGCCCTTCTGGCGCACCTATTTCGAATCGTTGGGTATCCAGATGAAGAATGTCGTCTTCTCTGACGACACGACCGAAGAGATGTGGATCGAGGGCGGCAAATACGGGTCGATCGACCCCTGCTACCCCTCGAAGGTGGCCCAGGCACACATCCACAACCTGCTCTACCACAAGCACGAGAAGGCGCCGCTGAACTACGTCTTCTTCCCTTGCATCACCCACGTCCCGAGCGCCTTGACGGGTGTCCTCGACGTGAGCTGCTGCACGATCGTCTCGGGAACGCCCGAGGTGATGAAGGCCTCGTTCACCAAAGAGATCGATTTCTTCGCCCAACGCGGGATCACCTATCTGTCGCCGTCGGTGACCTTCTCGGAGCCGAACCTCTTGAAGAAGCAGCTCTTCGAGGTCTTCGCCGAGCTGCTCGAGGTGACCGAGGACGAGAGCGACTTCGCCTGCGATCAAGCCTGGAAGGCGATGACGCTCTTCAAGGAGACGATGCAGGAGAAGGGCAAGGCGATCCTCGAAGAGCTCGAGGCGGACGACCAGGTCGGGCTGCTGATGGTCGGCCGTCCCTACCACCTCGATCCCGGGCTGAACCACAGCGTGATGGACGAGTTTCAGGTGCTCGGCTATCCGATCCTCTCGATGAGCAGCATCCCCACCGACCCGGCTTGGCTCGAGCGCTACTTCAAGGACGATCTCGAGACGGGGCGGATCCGCGGTGTACTCGACATCAACGAGGTCTGGCCCGAGAACTTCAGCGCCAACTCGGCGATGAAGGTCTGGGCGGCGCGCTTTGCGGCCCACCATCCGAACCTGGCGCTGCTCGACCTGTCGAGCTTCAAGTGCGGCCACGATGCGCCGACCTACGGGATCATCGACGGCATCGTCAACGCCTCGGGGACGCCCTACTCGGCGCTCCACGACATCGACGCGAACAAGCCGACGGGGTCGATCGCGATCCGCGTCAAGACCTTCGCCCATAGCTTGAAGCTACACCGCGAGTCGCTCGAGGACGTCTCCCTCAAGCGCACCGAGTTGCGCTTCACCGTGACCAAGAAGAAGGTGGCGCTGCTTCAGCTCAAGCAAGAGCAGATCCGACGGCGCACGGGTCAGGCGGACTTCGACATCGAGAGCGAGATCGAAGCCGCCCGCGTCGAGCTCCTGGCGTTGCGCGACCAACTGGTCGCCAAGCGGGTGCACGCAATGCCCACGCCCGAGCCGACGGCGCAGGCCGAAGCGGCCCAGGTCTACGACTTGGGCAAACGACAACAGCAAGCGGGCGAGGAATCGGGGAACGGCCTGCTGCAACTGAAGCGACGAGCCAACTAAAGGAGCGATTCCGATGACGACCACCAACGATGGACATAACGGTCAACTCTACTCGTTCAAGGACCTCGATCTGGATGGGATCGACCTCGATCTCGAAGGGCTCGACCTCGCCGAGCTCGAGAACCTCGATGTCGACGCCGAGCTGGCGAAGTTCGAGGCCCAAGAGCGTGAACGGATCGGTCTGGGCGGGCAGAAGCCCGTCGAGCACTGGGTCGACGTCGCCGCGCACCCGACCTTCACCGCCGAGGAGCGCCAGCAGATGACGATCCTCTCGGGCGGCCTCTCGATCGCCCAGGACTACCTGGTGCAAGGGGCGCTGCAGGGCGTGGGGTACAAGTTCATCGCCCTGGACACGCCCGACAACGACTCCTTCCGCGTCGGCAAAGAGTTCGGCAACCGTGGTCAGTGCAACCCGACGTACTTCACCGTCGGTAACCTGGTCAAGCACCTGGTGCACCTGCGCAACACGGGGATGTCGACCGACGAGATCATCCGCAACCACGTCTTCATCACGGCGGGCGCCTGCGGCCCCTGTCGCTTCGGGATGTACGTCACCGAATACCGCAAGGCGTTGCGGGACGCGGGCTTCGAAGGCTTCCGCGTGTTGCTCTTCGAGCAGACGGGCGGGATCGAAGCCGAAGATGGAAAAGAGAGCCAGGGCCTGGATCTCGAGGCAAAGTTCTTCATCGGGCTGGCCAAGGGCGCGATCATCGGCGACGTCTTGAACCTGCTGTTCCATCGGATCAAGCCCTACGAGGTCGTCGAGGGCGCCGCCGACGAAGCGATGGAGACGGCGAAGAAGACGCTCTACGACTCGTTCGTGAACAAGACCAACCTCTTCGTGGCACTCTTCAAGGCGCAGCGCGCGTTCGCCAAGGTCGAGGTCGACCGCACCAAGGTCAAGCCGATGGTCGACGTGATCGGCGAGTTCTGGGCGATGACCACCGAGGGCGAAGGCAACTACTTCATGCACCGCTACCTCGAGCAAGAGGGCGCCGAGATCGAGGTGCAGATCCTGACCACCTGGATCCTGTTCCTGTTGTGGGAGAGCAAGCGCGACATCGAGCGGCGACTGACGCTGCGCGGCGTCGACGGCGGGGTCTACGGCCTCTCCGAGGTGAGCGAGCCGTTCCAGAAGTACCTCAAGCTGCGCGTCGCCGACCTGGCAGCGCGCGGCCTGTTCCAAGTGCTGGCGCACAGCGCAGGCCTCTTCGGCTTCAAGCTGACCAACATCGACGAGCTGGCCCAGATCACCGCCGACTTCTACAACACCGAGCTGCGCGGCGGAAAGAGCTACCTCGAGGTCGGCAAGCTGATCTTCAACGCGGCGAACCGCAAATCCAACATGACGCTCTCGATCAAGCCCTTCGGCTGCATGCCCTCGTCGGGCGTCTCCGACGGCGTCCAGACGACGATCACCGAGCTCTATCCGGGTCTGATCTTCCTGCCGATCGAGACCAGCGGCGATGGCGCGGTGAACGTGTACAGCCGTGTGCAGATGATGCTCTTCAAAGCCAAGCAGGCCGCCGAGCGCGACGTCGAAGACGCACTGCACGAGTACGGGATGACGATGGACGAGGTGAAGGCGTTCTGTGAGCGCTTCCCGATCCTCAACCACCCGCTCTTCCGCCCGCCCCACCGCCGCCCGACGACGGCGGCGAACATGGTCGAGCTCGTCGGCACGCTGAAACACCCCGTAAAGGCGGCGAAGATCGCCTGGAAGCGCCTCAAAGAGCGGCGCAATGCGGTGCTCTACAAAACGCAACCCCACAAGTTCAACACCGCCAAGCCCGCCGACAGCGCGTCCGGCGAGGCCAACGCCGGCGCCGTCCGCGCGTCGGTCGCCAACGACAAGACTCTCCCCCTCGTCAACTAGTCAAACCGTCAGCGCTCAGGCGACAGACGGTCAGCGCTCCGGCGACAGACGGTCAGCGGTCGAGCGGGTCGGCGGCGTTCGGCTCGATGCGGTAGTCGTCGCAGGCCTTTTGCAGCGTAGCGACGTCGACGGCGCCGCGGCGCACGAGGGCGTAGAGGGCGGTCGTGACGATCGCCGCTTCGTCGATCTCGAAGAACCGGCGCA
>JAGQJP010000528.1 GCA_020430585.1 Myxococcales bacterium
CGAAATTCTTGACGGATCTCCGATCCGACCCTACCATCGCCCGAAGAGACGGTAGGGACGGAGATCATTATCCTTTTCACCTGGAGGGCACAATGCGCCTGATACCGGTTAGTTTTCGGGACGGGACGGACCTGATGAACCACTACGTCGAGCGCCACCCGACGGGGGCGCTCCTGATCGACGATCTGACCGCGGCGAAGGTCGGAGAGCGCGTCTGGCTGAAGCTCGAGCTCGGTCGACTCTGGGAGACGCTCTACGTCTCGGGCCACGTCGAGTTCAAGCAAGCGCGGTACGACCGCGGCCAAAAAGAGACGACGGCGATGCAGATCGCCCTCGACGACGACGAGCGCCTCGCGCAACAGCGAATCCTGAGCTGGATCAAAAACGATCTCGAAGAGTTTCGACTTCGATCCAACGACCGACGCGACGTCTGGCTCACGGGCGACATCTTCCACGGCGAAGTGAAGAAGCCGATTCCCTCGACGATTCGTAACATCTCGCTGTCGGGGATCTTCGCCGACACGCCAACGCTCTTGCCCAAGCACACCAAAGTGCAGCTGCGCCTTCACTCGTCGACGTACGGCATTCAGCGCACGTTCCTCGGGAAAGTGACGCGCATCGAGCGTCGAACCGGGCTCGAGGGGATGGGGATTCAATTCCTGCTCACCTCCAAAGAGGAACGTAAACAGCTCCAGAACCTCTTGACGCGGATCGAACGCGCCCAGGCCAGAGCCTCGCAACGCGGCTTCTGGGCGGCGGTTTCGCTGACCAACTTGCTCAAACCGTAACAAACGCGCGCGCCACCGCTGCTATTCCCCCGACCGACCTCGGCCCTCTTGCAATCGTCGACGAACGCTGGTACAACCGCCGACATGTATCGCGGAGCCACGGTCGGGGTCGTCGTCCCGGCGTACAATGAAGAGAAGCTGATCACCTCGACCCTGCATTCGATACCGGCTTGGATCGACCGGATCGTCGTCGTCGACGACGCCTCGTCGGATCAGACCGCCGCCGCAGTCGGGGCGTTTGAGGATCCGCGGGTCGAGCTCGTGCGGCACGTCCGCAATCGCGGCGTCGGCGCGGCGATCGTGAACGGATACCGCCGCTCGCTCGAGCTCGGGCTCGAGCTGACGGTGGTGATGGCGGGCGATGGACAGATGGATCCCGCCGACCTGCCGCAGCTCCTCGATCCGCTGGTCGACGGCGACGCCGACTACGTCAAGGGGAACCGTCTCACCGACCCGCGACTGTTCCAACGCATGCCGCTGTGGCGAATCGTCGGCAACTTCGCCCTCTCCTGCCTCACCCGTCCGGTGAGTGGCTACTGGCACGTCGTCGACAGCCAGTGCGGGTACACGGCGATTCACCAGGGCGCCCTCAGCCGACTTCCTCTCGATGCGCTCTATCCGCGGTACGGGTTTCCCAACGACGTGCTGGCCAAGCTGCGGGTGATCGACGCCCGGGTCGCCGACCGTGACGTCAGCCCGGTGTACGGTAGCGAGAGCTCGGGAATCTACTGGCTGACGGCGATCTTTGCGCTCAGCTTCGTCCTGCTCCGCTCGCTCAGCAGCCGGCTCGTGAGCCAGTATGTCGAGCCCGCGCTCGCCGAGTGGGGCCTGGTCGGTGCGAAGAGACCCCCGCGCCTGCGCTTGGTGCCCGGCGCTCGCCTGGTGAGCGATGACGAGCGCCGAGCCGTGGGCAACCGCTGACCGAATGCCGCGCCTGTTGCTGCTGACGAGCTCATTTCCCCGTTCGGCGGACGACCATCGCGGCGGTTTCGTCTACGAATGGTGCCGCGAGCTCGGGCGACGCGGGTGGCCGAGCACGATCGTCGCGCCCGACCTCCCCACGGGGGCCTTTGCCGAGCCCGGATTCGGTTGCACACTGGCCCCTCTCCGGTACTGGACGCCCCGAAGCTCACAGACCTTGTTCCATCGAGATGGCGTGCTGACGAATATCGCCCGCGATCCCCGCGTCGCCCTGCAAAGTTTCGGATTCGGGCTGGTGGTGGGCGCATATCTACGCACCCCACCGCCTGCCGCGATCGTCGTCAGCCACTGG
Source organism: Myxococcales bacterium (assembly GCA_020430585.1). Lineage (GTDB taxonomy): Bacteria > Myxococcota_A > UBA9042 > JAGQJP01 > JAGQJP01 > JAGQJP01. The sequence goes on from JAGQJP010000528.1 coordinate 2,062, forward strand.
CTAGTACCGATGGGGATCGTCGGGGCGGAGATCTGCCGCCGCTACGGCACACCGCACCTCGCGATCTGCCACTCGAGCGATCTCGCGCTCCTCGAACGGCTCCCAGCGGGCGGCGCGATCGCACGTCACCTGGCGCGGTACAGTCGGCGCATCGTCTTCGTCTCCTCCTCCCACGAGGCGAGGTTTCGGCGTCTACACGGGTTGCCGACGTTGACCACCGCGGTCCAACCGATGGGCGTACCCTGGCTCCAGGAGATCCCGGAGACCCCCCATGGCACCGCGTCGCCGTCCCGCGGGCTCCGTGTCGGATTTCTTGGGCGGCTGGTTCCGCTCAAGGGCGTCGACCAGCTACTCGAGGCGGCGGCGGGACTCACGGGCGTCGAGCTGCGGATCGGCGGAGAGGGTCCCGAGCGGCGCGGCCTCGAGGCGCTGGCGCGCGCACGAAGCGTTTCGGTGCGATTCGAAGGTACGATCCCCGCCAGCCGACGCTGGGAATGGCTCCAGGAGCTCGACGCGCTCGTCGTACCCTCGGTTCGCGGGCCCCTTGGGCTCGTCGAGGGCGCGCCCCGCGTGGTGCTCGAAGCGATGAGCGCGGGCGTTCCATTGATCGCCAGCTCCGTCGGCGGAATCCCGGAAATTGCCGCAGGTGCGGCGCTACTGGTCCCACCCG
>JAGQJP010000529.1 GCA_020430585.1 Myxococcales bacterium
CACGAGCTCGGCCACGCGATCGTCGCCTGGTGCGGCAGTCGCGCAGCGACGCCTCTCGTCTTGGCCCCCGGATTCGCCTGGACGAGCAGCAAGCCGGGCAAGTCGACGCTCGTCTACGTCTGCTTTCTCTTCCTGCTCGGTGTCCTCGGCTACTACGGCTATCGCCAGCGGCGCTGGTTCGCCGTGATCGTCGCCGCTGGTCTGTTCGTGATGCAGAGCTACTTCACCTTTGTCGCGACGAATCTCGGCTGGGAGCAGAGCGTGCTCTGGAGCGGCGTCGGTGGCGAATTGATCCTCGGCGCCTTCGCCGTCGTCGCCTTCTATTATCAGCTCCCCGAGCGGCTGCACTGGGATTTCTTCCGCTACATCTTCCTCTTGATCGGGATGTACAGCTTGGTCAGCTCCACCGTGCTCTGGTGGCAGGTGCAGTCCGATCCGAACCTGATCCCCTGGGGCACGGGCTTCGGCGGGCGGGGCGACGCCAACGGCGATATGAATCGGCTGCACCACCTCTTCGGCTGGTCCGAGAAGCGCTTGGCGTTGACCTATCTCGCCGTCGGCTTCGTCGGTGGTGCCGCCGTGGTCGCGCACTACCTCTTGTTCCTATTGAGCCGGCTCCGCGCATCGGGCCGCTCGCAGGCCGCGTCAGGTTGATCGCCGGCGCCGACGCTCGTCGATCGGGGGCGAGCGAATCCGGCGTAACCGTCCGTCGCTACCCGACGAAGTGGAAGCTGAAACCTCAACCTCGAGCCCGGCTCGATCGATACACAGGGAGAAACGATGAAGCCGTCATACCTCGCCATCGTGCTGGTCGCCGCTCTGATCGGCGGCGCGTACTGGTTCGTCAGCGGACGCGCGAACGCGAAGCCGAACCTCGAACACCTCAAGAAGGTCGACCCCGACAAGGTGAATTGGCGCCAGAAGGACGACAAATATTGGATGTCGGTGTTGACGCCACTACAGTTCAGCGTCTGCCGCAAGGGCGGAACCGAGCGCCCCTTCACCGGTCACCTGCTGCACAACAAGAAGGAGGGGATCTACATCTGCTCGAGCTGCGGTCACAAGCTCTTTCGCTCGAAGGCGAAGTTCAAGTCGGGCACCGGGTGGCCGAGCTTTTACGAGCCCTACGACAAGCACTCGGTGATCGAACGCCGCGACACCTCGTACGGGATGGTGCGGACCGAGATCGTCTGCGCTCGCTGCGGCGCCCACCTGGGACACGTCTTCGATGACGGCCCCAAACCGACGGGCAAGCGCTACTGCATCAACTCGGTCTGCCTCGGATTCACCCCCAACAAGTAGCTCGACAGAGGTGCTCCGCGTGCGGCGGCCAATGAGCGCCCAGACCTGCGGTGCTCAGGAGACGCGCGGTGCGACGGCGCTCCAGACGTCCCGGATGTCCATCGGCTCGAAGCCCCCTTGGGCGAAGCGCTTCTTGCACAGCTCGTAGATCGCGTGGTTGTAGGGCGCCGGGACGTTGTGCTTGTCCGCCAGCCCGAGGAGATAGCCGTTGAGCGTCTCGAGCTCCGAGTCGGTGCTGCCCCGCAGGATGATGTCCTGCGCCATCGACGAGATCACCATCTTCTTCACGTTCTTCTCGAAGATCGGCTTGAGCAGGATCGCCGGCAGGTTCGCTCCGGCCCAGATCGTCAGCCACGACGGCATGCCGCCGATCCGCGACTCGTTGTAGCCGGCGGCCTTGATGATCTGCACACCCTCGTAGAGCATGTTCGTCAATAGCTTCTGGAACAGACCGCGGTCGCTGATCTCGCGGACGCCGAGGCCGATCAGCGTCGTCAGCGAGTTCGTCAGATTGATCACGATCTTGCAGTGGGCGGCGTCCTGGATCTTCTCGGCGACGTGGGTTTCGACGCCGAGGTTGAAGATCGCCGCGACCTCTTGCAGCTCGTCGTCGAGGGTGGGCTCGAGGGTGCCGAAGACCAGCGGCCCCTTCTTCTGGTAGCCATAGACCCCGGGCTCGTCGGCCCAGGCGTTGTAGCCGACGACGCAGTAGACGACCTTCGAGAAGTAGCGCGGAAGGACGCGTTGATTCTCGACGCCGTTTTGCATCGCGACGATCAGTGGCGCGTCGCCATAGGCCTCGCGCAACATCTTCGCCACCGGCTCGAGGCTGTAATTCTTGACGCCCAGGACGATCACGTCGGGGATGAAGGCCTGCTCCAGCTCACTCTTGACCTCGATGTCGACCCGTTCGCGGACGTCTGGCTGGTCGAGGCAATAGGTCGTCAAACCGCTCTCGTTCAGGTTTTTCGCGACCTCGGGGCGATCGAAGAACTGCAACCGGCTGTAGTGTGGCGCGAGCCAGGCGCCGACGGTTCCGCCGATCACACCCGTGCCGAAGAAGAGGATCTTCTTTTGGCTCTTGAGCGGGCGCTTGCTCGGGTCGATCACCCCCTGCACGCGGCGCACCAGCTTCTGGAAGCGCGGCTCCTCGGGCGATGGGCGGTCGAAGCGGAAGGGCGCTTGAAACGCCGCGTTCGGCAAGTCGAAACAGCTCGTCATCGGCTTGGAGAAGCGGAACTGGAAGGGGTGCTCTTCGATCTCGAGCTCCTCGAGCACACGACCCGACGGCGTATCGTGGATCGTCAGCACGGGGCGCTCTGGCTTCTGGTCTTTCTGAACGAGCAGCTGCATGTACTTGGTGACGTTGAACCGACCCTTGAAGCTCGTCTCGCTCTGCAGCAGCTCATCGCCGAGTCGGCTGTAGAGGTTCGAGGTGACGTCGAACTCCGTCGGCTCGCCGTCCATCGGAACGCGCAACTCGAAGTAGGGCGTGCCATCCTCTTCGAAGGCGGTCGTCACGCAATCACGGCCCTCCTCGCGGATGTCGATCTCTTGCACGACCTTTGGCAGCCCCCAAATCCGCACGCCCCGCAGCTGATTCTCGAGGCTCGTGACGGGCATCGAGAAGACATAGTAGCCGAACTCCTCGAAGAGCTTGTCGGCGACCATCGGCAGCACGGGCACGTTGACCAGCGGGTCTACCATCACGGGGATCGTCATCGCGATCTCGTTGTAGGGCGCGACGCCGAGCACTTTCTTGTACTCGTAGCACGAGAAGGCGACGAGGGCGCGACCGCGGGGCATGCGCACCGGCTTGATCCGAGGGTGGGGCATCATCCGCTCGGCCTTTTCGTAGCTGCACATGAAGATTGCGATCGCACAGGTCACGTCCCCGTAAAATGTGGGGAAGAGATAGTCCTTGGCGATCTTCTCGTCGAGCTGCAGCGGCTTGGGCGCGGTTCGCGGCTCGAAGCGGCGATAGAACGGGTCGCGGAACTCGTCGAGATTGTCCAGTAGCTCGGGGTGTATCGTCGTCGTCGGTTTCATCGCGCATCTCCCTCGCGAACGTGCGGTTGTCAGGGCGGCTCGATTCTACCCCGCTCCTCCCGCGCTGTCAGCTCCATTCGATCGCTTTGCGTTCATCCGGGGATTCGGTACACTGGCCCAATCGTTTACCCCCAAAGGAGGTGAGACGCATGAGCCTATTCCGCGCGTCAGGGACCCTTGTCGCGGCCGTCGTCGCCGCGTTGCTCGTCGTGGTCTGCGCGACGCCGAGCGACGTCGCCGCGCGCCGGCGGGTCAAGCTCGGGATCGACGTGCTCCTCGAGTCGCGCGTCGATCTGCTGACCGGCAAGCGCGTCGGCCTGTTGACCAACCCCTCGGGCGTCGACGGCCGACTCAAACCGACCGTCGAGCGGCTGATCGAGGACAAGCGCGTCAACTTGGTGCAGCTGTTTGCCCCAGAGCACGGGCTCAGCGGCGACGGACGCAGCGGCACGAGCGATCGCGGGGCGTACTATCGCCATCGCGGCCGCAAGATCCCCGTTCAGGGCCTCTTCGGAAAGCGACGCCGCCCGACTGCAGAGGCGCTCAAACGGATCGACGTGCTGCTCTTCGACATTCAGGACATCGGCTCGCGAACGTACACCTACATCA